>JAKCAB010000296.1 GCA_021839785.1 bacterium
GGTGGACGATCCCGACAGCCGGGTGCGCCTGCTGCGCACGATCCGCCAGGACTTGCGCGGCGTCTGGCGGCTGCGGCGCTGAGGGCAGCAGGCTCTGGGCTGAAGAACCGCCCCGCTGTGGCATAGGCGACAAACCACAAGCCAAGCAGCTTCACCAGCGGCGCATACTGCGAGACACAGGCCCGCGGTCCATGGGGCAGCCACAGGCGAGCGCGCCCGTGTCCTCGTCAGCGCGGTGCGGCCGCGGGCAGCGGCCGGCTGGTGATCAAGCCGATGCCGCGGCCGCCGGTCGGACTGCCAGCCGTGCCCGGCACCGCGTTGTAGAACAGGTAGAACGTCTCGTTCCGCGGATTCCAGACGAGCGCGGTCTTGTGGGCGTATTGCTTGTCCAAACCGCTCGGGTTGCCGCCGGCTTTGTAGAGCGGTTCCGAGTGCGCGGTCCAGTGAACCAAGTCGCGCGAGAAGGCGATCATGATGTGCGCCCCGCCCTGCCCCACCCCGAAGTAAAACATCACCCAATGGTCGCCATCGCGGTACACCTTGGGATCGGAGCAGAATTGCGCGTCGTAACCGCCCGGCCGGTTCTCCAGCACCGGGTTCGCGGGGTAGCGCATCCAGTGCAACAGGTCAGTGGAGAAGGCCAGTCCCGTTCGCTCGGTGCCGCCGTGCGCCGCGTTGTAGAAATCGAAGAAGCGGCCACGATACTCGACCAGCCAGGGTTGGTAGATGCAGTCCTTCTCCCAATCGGCGCAGTCCGGGTCGAACACGGAGAGGGCCGGCTCCGGCTTGGCGCGACGCCAGGTCAGGCCGTCCTCGCTGCACGCGACGCCTTCATAGCCGGGCCGCAACTCGTAGCCGCCTTGCCGCGGATAGGCCCCGTACAACGTCCAAAACTTGCCGTCGCGCCGCTTCAAAACCCGCGGCGCCTTCAAATCGTAGGATTCGTACAAAAACGCGCCGATGACGCAACCGCCGTGGTCGAACTCGTTCGTCGGGCCGTAACCCATCGCCAACCGGTAGTGGCCCCAGCGCAACAAGTCTTCGCTTTCCGCCACCCAGGATTGGTAGCCGCGCCCATCGAAGCTGATGAAACTCAGGTACCATTTCGGGTCGCCGGGGCGTTGGAACACAGTCGGAGCATCGGTGCCCAGCGTGTTGGTCTCGCCGGGCAACGGCGGTTGCGCTGGGATCACGTGGTCGGGCCAATAATGCCAGCCGCGAAACTTCGCCGACCACGCGTCCAGCGTCGCGCGGTCGATCTCCGCGGGCGGGCCGGCCAAGGTGCGATAAATCGGGGTTGAGAGTGCCAGCAAGAGCGCCAGCGCCGCCGCGAGGCAAGTTAGTGGCTGTGGATGTTTCATCGTAAGTCTTCGGATTTCGGCAAGGGCCGCACGCGCCAGCGCCGTTCCTGCCCGGCAGCGAGTTCGAGACTGAGGCCGGCCGTAAGCTCCTTCGCGGTCGCGCGCCAGCGGCGCTGGGCAGTCAAGTCCTCCACTTCAAAGACCTGGCCCGCGCCGGCGGTGAACCATTCCGGGAACTGGTTGATGCGCGGGTAATCAAGCGGCAGATGCATGAACTCGCGATGCCGTGGCCGGTCGAACACCACGCGCCCCGACCACGCTTTGTCCGCCGACAAACTGAGGCACAAGCCGCCGTCAACGTCCCGCACCGCACCAATCCGCACGTCCGCCCGCCAAGGATGCACGCTGGCGCCCTGGGTTTTCCACAACGCATACATGATGGTAGTGCGGGCGAAATTGCCGTCGCCGTGCCAGCCCTCGATGATGCCGTCGGGCTTCTGCTTGGCCCACATCACGCGCATCTCGCTGTCCACCCACGCGGCGGCGGAGGCGACGGGTTCGCGGTTGAGGAGGTTCAGCGCGCCTTCGATCGAGTCCGCATAGCCATCCGCGCTCTCACCTTCCCAGCGATAGTTCGTGTAGTGGGCCTGGAGATTCCCCATCGCCTTCAGCGCCGCCTCGCGGTAAGCCGGCACGTGGTCCAGCAAGTGCATCGTGTAAAAGCCGTCGAAGTCGTAGCCCCAGGTATCGCAAATCCCCGGCGAATGCTGGCCGGTCTGCGGGTTCACCCAATCGTAAAGCATCCCGTGCTCGTTGCGGCCGACCTCGAGGATGCGGTCGAACATCGCGTGCAGTGGCTCTCGATACGCCGCAGCTTTCGCCAGCCGGACCTGCTTCAAGGCGAAGTAAAGTTCGGTCAGGCCGTTGACCACTTCGCAGCCGTGGTCGCGAAGGCGAAGCTGCTTGAGGTCGCGCGTCGGGTGATTCGTGCCCAGCAGGTAGTAGTCGCCCAGGCGCGTGGCCCAATCGAGATACTTGGCCTCGCCGGTGAACCAGTACAACCGCGCGCCGGCCTGGAGCAGGTCGCCGTTCACCTCGAAGTTCAACGTCGGCACCGCGCCGAACGGCGTCGCGATCCGGGCGTGCTTCCAAATGTCGTCGATGATGCCGGTCATCCGCTCCGACCACGGACTTGGCCCGAGCCATTCGGTGAGCGGGATCAGGCCGTCCTTCACGTACTCGGCGCCGTCGAAGATGAGTTCATTCAAGTTCACCTCCGGCCGGCGCCAGCCTTGCTTGGAAAACGAGTAATCGTCCGGCAGCCGATCAACGCGCGCGGTCAAGCGTTGCTCGGTGCGGAGTATGTCGAGCAACCGGCCTTCCAGGAGCGCGCGGTCGGTGAACCAGGCCGTGAGCACCATGAATGGGTAATTGTCGGCGCCGGCGTCGCGGCCGTTCCAATAATCGCCGTCCTTGGTGAGGTTCCGCGGGATCAACCCTGTCGTTGGGTCGGCTTTTGCCAGCCAGGCCGCGACGTAGCGTTGGCACCGCCGGAAAGATTCGCTGGCGACGCGACCGTTCTCGGCGGCTTGCTGGAACAAGACCTCGGTGTTCGGCGGTGCAGTTGGTTCGCCCGCGCTCAAGGGCCAACTCGCCAGTGTCGCCCAAGCCAAGAGCAATGGCCACCACCTCAAAGTCGAGCACGGAGCAGCGGTTGCGCGCCGCACCGCGTCGCGAGTGGAGCATTGCTCCACGCTGCCGGGTCGGTTCGAAGCAAGCATTTGCGGGATCACAGCGGCAAAGAAACCGGAAACCGCCATGCCGGGGCCAGCGAAAAAACCGGAGCCGGAGGGCCCAAAAACAAATGGGCCCCGGCGTTGGACACCGGGGCCGTCAGTCGGTCGGCACCCTCGCCGGAGGGCAGCGACCGGGGTCTTCGATTCCGGTTATGGGCAAACGACAGGTGTGCCTGTCTCGCCCAGCGGATCGACAGCCCAAATGGTGGCCTGCCCTTTGACCGTGATGATGGCGGCCACGCACGGCGTGGTGCCCGGTCTGACCGACGCGACCGAGGCTTTGCCGATGCGCACGACGTCCTCGTCCTTGAACGGACCGGCCTTGAAGCCTGGCGTCGCGGTGTCGCCCACCCAAATGTCCAGGTCCTTGGCGTCATAGCAATCGCTCGACGCCCGCAACTCACGATAGTAACGCGCCAGGTTCGAACACTTCGTGGTAGGTGTGCAAGTGGCGATCGGCGGGTCACAGCCGCAGTCTTTCACTGTGACCGTGGCCTCGTCGGTGTCGCTCAGCACCAACGAGTCGGAGGAGGTCACTTTCAGGCCAACGGTGTAGGTGCCCGGCGCGGACCAGAGCACTTGGACGGTTTCACCGAAGGCGTCGTCGTACTCGCCGTCGTTGTCGAGGTCCCAGTCCCAGGCCACGATGGTACCCGAAAGGGGGATGGATCCGGAGCCATCCAGGGTCATGACTTCGCCCACGCAGGCATCGTACGGCCCGTTGGCATCGGCGATGGGCTTGCACAGCTCCGGGTTGCCCCGGACGAAGACGGGTTTCGAGAGGCACCGGCGGTTGCCCGTGACCGCCATCACGCGGAACCAGGTGTCCTGCCCCATTCCGAAGCTGCCCATCGTCTTGCAGGTGTCCGTGGTGTTCGCCATGTCCTGGAAGGCGCAGTTTGGCCCCTGAAAACTGCGATAGATGTAGTATCGGTCGGCGCCGATATCGTCCCAGCAGAGTGTAACGTACAGGCAACCCACGGTCGCCCGCACCTCACAGAGGCACCCATCATACACATCGACCTCTGCAAAGGATTCGTCAGTCAAGTCGGGTTCGCCGCTGTTCGGGTA
>JAKCAB010000721.1 GCA_021839785.1 bacterium
CACCGTGTTCGTCGCGAGCCCCCAGTAATTGGTCAAGGCGCCGTGCAGATCGCCGCTGCGAACCTGGCAATCCGCCCATTTCAGCCGGGCGGTGGACTGGTCGGCCGAGGGCGGCAGGTGGCCGGTGGCGCCGCGGAAGGCGGCGAGCGCGTCGGCGAGCCGCGCCGCGCCTTCCTCCCACAAGGTCCAGCCGCGATCGAGTTCCGCGCGGGGCGCGAAAGGGCTTTGGGGTTGGGTGGCCAGCAACTTCTCAAACTGCGCGCGCGCCTGCGCCAGCGCATTCGTCCTGGCCTGGGTGCTCTCCGGGGTGACCGCGGTGGCGGGATCGGCGAGCCGGTAATACTCGCGGAGCTGCGCTTCGCCGAGCGCGAACCGCGCAAAGTCGATCAGTTCATCCTGCGGGTTTTGGTCCACGAAAGCCCGCAACCGCTGGGTCGCGCGGCCCGGCGGTCCAGGGTTGCGGCTCATCTCCACGACTTTCTCCAAGGCCAGCCGGCGTTGCGTGGGCGGGGCGTTGGTGGCCAGGTTCCGCTCGAAGGCGTCCAGCGCGGCGTCGGGCTGCTTCAAGCCTTCGAAGATGCGGCCCTGCAGATCGGCGGCTTCGGCCAGCAACGGGTTGGGCAGCGTGTTGGTGGCGCTGGTCCAGAGATTCGTGGTATGTGCCAGCGCTTCCGGCAGGCGCCCCCCGAGGAAGGCGGCGCGCGCCAGCAGCAGTTGGCGTTGCCATTCGATCGGCGGCGGCAGCGCCTGGCTGGCCATTTGCGCCAGCACCTGTTCGCCGCCGGGAATGTCGTTGAGCCCGATCTGCAATTGCGCCAGCAACAACTGTCCTCGCTGCGTCCATTCGCTGGCCGGCGCGGCTTTCGACGCGATTTGAAACGGGCCGTTGGGATCGCGCAGCCGCGCGCTGGCCTGGACCGGGTCGCCGGCCCGATACCGGGCGAGCGCCTCCTGGACAGCGGCTTCCAATCGTCGCGAGGAATTCGGGAAATCCGCCGCCATGCGGGCAAAGCTCTCGGCGGCGGCGCTCCAGTCGCCTTTCTCGAACCGGGCCTGCGCCTGCCAGAAGGCAAACTCGTCCGCGAGCGCGCCGGCGTGGGCCCGCTGCGCGGTCAGCAGGCTGATGGCGTCATCGTATCGTCCCAACGCCAGGCGCGATTGTGCCTGCAACAAGATCACCTCGGGCAGGCGGGTCGAGTTGGTGTACTGGATTTCGAACCGCGTGGCGTCCCGTTCGACGAATTCGTGCAGGTGGTCCCGGAACATCCGCACCAGCGCGTCGGCGGCGCGTTCTTCTTCGGCCTCGGCCGCCGCCAGGCGCGGGAGCAGCAGCGCCGCGGCGAGCCAAAACCAGGAGCAAACCTTGAGCAATCGAGTTCGCATGAACGGATTGGACGTCGTCATGGCCGGGCCTATTGCGAGCGTTTCCCGAAGCGGCGCAGGTAACGGCCGGTGTGGCTGGCCGCGCATTGGGCGATCTGTTCCGGCCGGCCGGCCGCGACGATCTGGCCGCCGCCCGCGCCGCCTTCGGGCCCCAGGTCCACGATCCAGTCGGCGCACTTGATGACGTCCAGGTTGTGCTCGATCACGACCAGAGTGTTGCCGGCCGCGCGCAGCTTGAACAGCACTTCGAGCAATTTGGCCACGTCATGGAAATGCAGGCCGGTGGTGGGTTCATCCAGGAGGTACAAGGTGTGGCCAAGCTGGCGCTTGCTCAACTCGGCGGCCAGCTTGAGCCGCTGGGCCTCGCCGCCGCTCAGCGTCGTGGCCGACTGCCCCAGCCGCAGGTAACCCAATCCGACTTCAGCCAGCGTCATGCACGCCTCGTGAATGGCCGGCACGGCCCGGAAAAAGCTCACCGCCTCGTCCACGGTCAGGTCCAGCACGTCGGCGATGTTCAGGCCCTTGTAAGTGATCTCGAGCGTCTCGCGATTGTACCGGCGACCCGCGCACGCCTCGCACGTCACATAGACGGGCGGCAGGAAGTTCATTTCGATTTTGATCAGGCCGTCGCCTTCGCACTTTTCGCACCGGCCGCTGCGCACATTGAAACTGAACCGGCCGGCGTCGTAGCCGCGCACCCGCGCCGCCGGCAGTTTCGCGAACAGCTCGCGAATGTCGTTGAAGATGCCTGTGTAGGTGGCGGGGTTGCTCCGCGGCGTCCGGCCGATGGGTGACTGGTCGATCACGATCATCTTGCCCAGGTGCTCGATGCCGTTGATCGCGTCGTGCACGCCCGGCCGCGCCGTGGCGCCGTAAAGCCGCCGGGCGAGCGCGCGGCGCAGGATGTCGTCCACCAGCGTGCTCTTGCCGGAGCCGCTGACGCCGGTCACGCAGGTGAAGGCGCCGATCGGCAGGCGCACGGTGAGGTTCTGCAGGTTGTTTTCGCGGGCGCCGACGATTTCCAGCCAGCCTTTCTCGCCGATCATTTTCAACGGATGGCCTGGCGGTGCCACTGCCAGGTCACCACGCAGGTACTGACCGGTCAGCGAGCGCGGGTGCGCTTCGACTTCCGCCACCGTGCCCGCCGCGACCAGTTCGCCGCCGTGGACGCCCGCGCCGGGGCCAAGGTCCAGGATGTAATCCGCCCGGCGGATCGTTTCCTCGTCATGCTCGACCACGATCACCGAATTGCCGAGGTCGCGCAGGCCCGCGAGCGTTTGGAGCAACCGGTCGTTGTCGCGCTGGTGGAGACCGATGCTGGGTTCGTCGAGGATGTACAGCACGCCCACCAGGCCGGCCCCGATCTGGGTGGCGAGGCGGATGCGTTGGGCTTCGCCGCCGCTGAGCGTGCCGCTTTCGCGGTCCAGCGTGAGGTAACCGAGACCGACGTTTCTCAAGAAACCCAGCCGCGCGCGCACCTCCCGGATGATTTCGCCCGCGATTTGCCGCTGGAAGTCGGTCAGCTTCAGCCCGGCGAAAAATGCGTCCGCGGCGTCCACCGAGAGCGCGCAGACATCCATGATCGAAAGCCCCGGAATCCGTGGTTGGCTGCTGTCGCCTTGCGCCGCCACCGGCGAAGCGCCATCGCCACCCAGAGTCACGGCCAGGATTTCCGGTTTGAGCCGCCGGCCGCCGCAGGCATCGCACGGCTGCAACGCCATGAAGGCCTTCAGCCGGTTGCGCGTGAATTCGCTTTCGCTTTCCGCGTAAAGGCGTTGGAGGTTGGGGATCACGCCCTCGAATGGCCGCGTGATCTTGCTCACCTTGCTGGCGCGCCAGAAGTTGAACTCGATCTCGGTCTCGCCCGAACCGTAAAGGAGCCGCTGCTTGAAATCCGCGGGCAGGTTCTTGAACGGCGTTTCCAAGCTTACGTCGTAGTGCGCCGTGACCGCCTTCAACATCGCCTTGTAATAAACCACCATTCGTTTGCCACCGCGCCGCCAGGCGAGCACGGCGCCTTGTTCGAGCGACTTGTCCGGATCGGGCACCACCAGCGTTTCGTCGAACACGAATTTCTGCCCCAAGCCGTGGCAGACCGGGCAGGCGCCTTGAGGCGAATTGAACGAAAAGTGCTTCGGCGTCGGCGTGTCGTAACTCAGGCCCGTGGCCGGGCTGTACATGCGGTTGGAATGCAGCGTCTCGGTCCACGAGTCGGATTCCGGATTCCGGATTCCAGATGCCGGTGCCGCGGCTCCGCCATCCGACCTCCGGCCTCCAGCATCCGGTATCGGGCGTCCGGCATCCGGCCTTTGGCTCAACACCAGCAACCGCCCGTCGCCCCATTTCAGCGCGGTTTCCACCGAATCACCCAGGCGCGTGCGGATGGCCGGATCAATGACCAGCCGGTCCACCACCGCTTCGATGGTGTGCTTTTGTTTGGGTTCGAGCTTGAACCGGACGTTCGCCGCCAGTTCGACGATATGCCCGTCCAGCCGGGCGCGAACGAAACCTTCGCGGGCCAGCCGCTCGATCACGTCGCGGAACTCGCCGCGTTGCTCGCGCACCACCGGCGCCAGCAACATCACCCGGGTCTTGGGCGGCAGGGCGAGGATCTTGTCCACGATCTCGCTCGTGGTCTGCGAGGTGATGGGCTGGCCAGTGATCGGGCAATGTGGCTGGCCGACGTGGGCGAACAGCAACCGCAGGTGATCGTAGATCTCCGTCGTGGTGGCGATGAGCGAACGCGGGTTCGCGCCGGCCGTGCGCTGCTCGATCGCGAT
>JAKCAB010000448.1 GCA_021839785.1 bacterium
GACTGGCTGGACTGGCTGGACTGGCTGGACTGGCTGGACTGGCTGGACTGGCTGGACTGGCTGGACTGGCTGGACTGGCTGGACTGGCTGGACTGGCTGGACTGGCTGGACTTTCTTAGAAACCCCGTCACGTGTCAAACACTTTTTTTGAGAATTTTCTTTTCGTGAGTGGCGGCCGCTGCAATCGAGCGATGCCCCCCTCAGTCGATGGCCGGTTGAGCGGGGGCAACCCCGCCGGGGTTGCCGCTCGGCTGGGCAATCGCGGTGCCGGGGCAGCGGCACCCTGCCGGGTCAGGCGCGGGGCGCGGTCATCGCGGCTTGGGTTGGGCTCGCGGGGACGCTCGCCTTACCGACCGGAGCGCCGACTTCCAAGTCGGCTTAAGCCGCTGGTCAGTCGCGCGGCGAAGTCTTTGTTAGCCGCATCGTCGTAAGCCGGTTGGGAAACCGGCGCGCCGCATCAGGGATCGTCGTCGCGGGATGCGCGTGTGGGCAATGGAGTTGTCTCGGCGGATCTAAACTCCAGGGCTCCGGCCAAAAGCCGGGCCGCTCCTAGATGGGCGTCCGCTGGACCTCGGCCGTCGCCATCAGGTGAACCCCACGAACGGCGTTTTCCACTGGACACCCACCTGTGATCAGGCCACCACCATAAACACGATCACCGTCTGGGTCACGGACAGCGGCCAGACGAGCCTGATGGACGCGGTAAGCTTCACAGTCGTCGTGCGCGAGTGCGGTCAGCCGACACTGGGCTTGGAAGTCACCGAAGCCGGTTTGGCGCTGACTTGGCCCGTGACCGCGTCTGGGTTCGCGCTGGAGCAAACCGAGGATTTGACACCGCCGGCGCAATGGATGCGGGTCCCTGAAACGCCAAACGTTGTTGGAAATCAGTTCCGACTGCCCATCGCTCCAACGAACGCAACCGTTTTCTATCGACTGGTGCGGTAGATTCGGCCTCAGCACTTCAGGATCGCGGCATTCTGGGACTTCCTGCTACGGGGCCGACCTGCGGGTGATTCAGGAATTGCTCGGCCACGCGAACCTCGGCACCACCGAGGTGTACACCCACGTCGCCGGCGAGCGATTGCGCGAGGTGCACCGCAAGTACCATCCGCGGAGCTGACGCGCTGGCGGGCTTGCGGTGCGGCCGGAAGTCAGGCTACACGGCTGCCGACGCCACGAGACTGCCGGGCGTTCCCGCTTGCCCGGTGCGGGCGCCTTGGCCAGTCTCCGCCGCGCCTGCCGGAAGAACGGCGGTTGGATGCGATTTGGGAACGTGCTTTCGACAATGAGTGACGTGCTTTGGTTTGTGGCCCATACGCGGCCACGCTGCGAAAAGAAACTGGTTGGGTTTTGCGAGCGGGAAGGATTCTCCACCACGCTGCCGCTGTACCGCAGCGTGAAGAAGTACCGCGGCAAAACGCAGGTCTTTCACAAGCCCCTGTTTCCCGGCTACGTGTTCTTGCAGATCGCGACCGACCAGCGACAGAAGGTTTTCCAAAGCGACTACGTGGCGAATCTGCTCGAAGTCGTGGACCAGGTGGAGTTCGCCCAGCAACTCGAAGACATCCTGTTCACGCTCGAACAGGAGGTCGATGTGCGCCTCGCCCCGACCATCGGCCCCGGCGTGAAGGTGCGGATCAAGTCCGGTCCACTGCAAGGTATCGAGGGTTGGGTAGAAAGCCGCAAGGGCATGGTGGAAGTGCTCCTGCGCCTGGACTTCATCGGCCAGGCCGCGGCGGTCAAGATGGATGCGACCATCCTCGAATTGATCTGACGCGCGCGCGGCAGGTCAAGTGCTGCGCTCGCGGCCGGCTTAATCCAGCGATTCTGTCGGCCGACCAGCCCAACCCGGCATGTGAACGAGACCGCTCGCGGATCGTGGCGACACCTTCCGGTCCGGCCGACGCGCATTTCAGCCTCCAAGTCACGGCGCGTCCAAGGCGCGACTTTTTTGCATGAATTGCGAGCCGGCTTCGACTAAAGGTTGAAATGGGAAAAGCCGGGCGGTGCCCCGGCGAGTCGGATCATGGAAGCGATTGACAGCCTTTTGATGCAACGGTTCCTGGGCCGCGGCGACTCGGAAGCTCTGGCCACCATCATGGACCGCTATGCCGACATGGTTTACAGCACCTGCCGGCGGGTGCTGGGCGACGAGAGCCAGGCCGCCGACGTCGTGCAGGAAACTTTCTTCCAGTTTGTCCAGCACGCCCACCGCATCACCGGATCGCTGGGCAGTTGGCTGCACCAAGTCGCCACCCGCCGCGCGGTGGACCTCGTCCGGCAGAACGCCTCCCGCCGACGCCGGGAAGAAGCGTACGCCGCGGGCGTCTCCCGCGAGCCGGACACTTGGGAGGCGGTGGAGCCGCAGGTGGACGAAGCCTTGGAGGACATGCCGCACGAACTGCGCGAAGTCCTCGTCCGGCATTACCTCCAGCGGCAGAGCATGACCGAAATCGCTGAAGCGAACGGTGTGTCGCAATCTACAATCTCCCGGCGCATCGCCGCGGGCCTGGAACTGCTGCGCGAAAAGCTCCGCGCCCGCGATGTGGTGGTGGGCGCGGGCGCGCTCGGGGCCATGCTGGCGGCAAGCGCCCAGGCCGCGCCCGCGCCAGTACTGCACGGGCTGGGCAAAGTCGTCCTCGCCGCCGCAGCCTCGGACGCTCTGCCCGAAACGGCGGCAACCACCGCGCCCGTGTTGGGTACCTTGGTGAAAGCCGCGATGGCGGCGGCAGTCATCGTGGCCGTGGTGGCCGGTGGGATGGCCTTGTTTCCGCAAGCCGACCGGGTGCGCCGCGCGAAGCCGGCCCAGCCGGCACATGCCGTTGCCACACCCGCAGTGGCGAATCAGCAAGACGCCGGCGACGATACGAATGCCTCCGCGTCACCCGCGCAGTCCATTTCCGTGGTGTCGTCGCAACCGGCGTTGCCTGGTCCGCTGCCTGCGACTTCAACGCCGGGAATCGGTCCGTTCGGCGCTTGGCTGCCGGGGACCGCGGGTCAGGCCCTGAGCGGGGGAACGGCCAGTTTCGGCAGCGGCGGGGGGACGTACGCCGGCGCGCGTTTCGGCGGCGGAGGCAGTGTGGGTGGTTTTGGCGGCGGGGGCGGCTCCGCCGGTGGGGGTGGCGGAGCGGTGGTTGTCCCGGGCCAGCCACCCTCGTTCGCCGGCGGAACGGGCACGGCTCAACGGGCAACACCGCCGCCCGTTCCGTGGCACAGGCTGGCGAGTTTTCGCGCCCAGGGTGGGAGCGGTGGGGGGATGATGGGCGGCGGCGGGTTGGGTGGCGGTGGCTATGGCGGTGGTGGCCACCTGGTTAACGGCAAGTGGGTTCTTGCCCCGCCGGCACCCGCTTACTACAGCTTTCGTCGAAGCATATCTTTCACGAATGGCACGAGGGGTTATTCCATTTCCACTTATTCCACCGGTGTGGTGCAAAACGCAACGCATCCCCCCTTTGATCCTTGAGTTGCGCCGTTGAACCGCGACGCTCCCAACGAGGGAAACAAAAACCCTCGCAGCCTGCGCCAATGCCAGCGTCTTCAAGGTTATGGATGGAGCTTCGGTCGCGGCGCCGTCAGAGGTGGCGGATGCGGGACTTGTACTTTTGCAGGAGGCGGTCGTTGTGGTCGTCGCCGCTGGTGTTGCTGCTGATGTACATCTCGGGCGCGACGCCGCGCGCCAGCGCGTGCTCGACCGCTTGCACCTGGATGAGCTGGATCATCAGCAGGCCGATCATCGAGGAGGTGGAACCGATCGCGCCGGGCATCCCCGGCAATTGCAGCCACGCGTCGCCGTTGGGACCGCAGTTGTCGAGCACGACCTCCGCCACGTCGGCGAGCTTCTTGCCTGAAGGATGCCGCGACGGCCAGGCGTCGCTTTGGGCGCGGTTGAGGATCGCGGCCACGCGTAGGCCGCGTTCGCGGCCGGCCAGCGCCATCTCGATCGGCACCGCGTTGCGGCCGGAGTTCGACACCACGATCAACACGTCGCCCGCCACCACCGGGTACTGCGCGATGAGCTTTGCGGCGAAGCCGGCCTCGCGCTCCGTGTAGGTGGCTTCGATGGCGTTTTCGTGAAGCATGATTCGCGGGTCAAGCATCGGCACGGCGTGCGCCAGGCCGCCGGCGCGGTAAAAGATTTCCTCCGCGACCAGGTGGG
>JAKCAB010000300.1 GCA_021839785.1 bacterium
GCCCATCTTTGGCGTTTCGACCTTGGCTACCCAAGGTGGTTGGTTGGAGCATTGAGCCGTAATGCCCGCCCCCCACCGCGCCGCTCTTACTGTTGCCACCCAGGCCGCCATGGCCACCGCCCGAGCCGCCCCAATCGTACCGTGCTCCGGCGCCGGGCCCGCGGTCGTCGCCAATCGGATAGCCGCGACCATCGGCGGTGAACTGGGCATTCTTCGCGATGGTGGCATCGCCCAGAGCGTGCAGGGAGAGATTCGTCTGGCCGATGAGATGGGTGAGCACTGCCTCGTTGGGCATGGTGAACAGGCTTACGGTCAGTGCGGCCTCGGGATAGCAGACCGCCCGGCTGGCGATGGCGAGGCGGAACGCCTGCGGAGAAACGATCGGCGTGTAATTGCCCCAATCGGCGTTGGCCACAGTTAAGTCGCCTTGGGCGTCCGCGGTTCGCTTCAAATAAAGCGTGCCCGCCCCGCCCCGTTGCGAACCGCCGCCACCAAACGCGGTGATCGGGCCGGTGAAATCGTTGGCGGTAAGGTACAGCGCAATGCGCCCGCCGCTGCCGCCGCCGCCGTCCACCCATTCGCCCGCGCCGCCGTTGGCGACAATGACGCCTGCGCCGGTCAGTTTGCCCGCCGTCACCCAGAGGCTGCCGCCCGAACCGCCGCCGGCGTTGCTGCCGCCATTATCAAGACCGTTGGCGGAAAGCCGGCCGGCGACGTCGAGGGTGCCGGTCACCCCGAGCCGGATGGCGCCGCCGCCCGGCGATCCCGCGCCTTCACTGCTATCGCCGCCCTGGCTGCCCAAAGCGATGGGTTGGAGCATTGACCCATAATGCGAGCCGCCCTCATAACCGGTGGTGCTGTGCCCGCCAAGGCCACCGTGGCCGCCGCCCGACCCCGCCCAATCCCCGCGCACACCGGTGCCGGGACCGCGGTTGCCGTCGAAGGGATAGCCGCGCCCGTCCACGCTCAGGGCGGCGTCTTTGGTGATGGCGACATTGCCGCTGGCATTCACCACCAATCCCGTGCTGCCGGTCGCGTGGGTCAGTAAGGCCGTGCCGGCCACCGTGAGATTGCCAAGTGACAAGGGTTCCGTGGCGTAACCGATCGCGTTGCCGTCGAGGAGCAAGTTGAACGCAACCGCCGAAGTCAGCGGGGTCCACTCGCCGCGACCGCCGTTAATTACCCGCAGTTCGCCGGCCGTCGCTCCTTGCTTGAGGTAAATGGTGCCCGCGCCGCCCACTCCGGCACCGCCGGCGCCCACCGCTGCGAGCGAGCCGGTGAATTCGTTGCCGGTGAAGAAAAGCGCCACGCGCCCCCCGGCACCGCCGCCGCCGTCCACCCATTCGCCCCCGCCGCCATTGGCGGAAATGGTCCCGGCGCCCCGCAGCGTGGCCGCTTTCAGATAAACCGTGCCGCCGGCGCCACCGCCCTGGTTGTTGATCGCGGCCGTGGCACCGTCCGCGCGAATAGCTCCAGCGATTGTCAACGTCCCTCCGACCTCCAGGTGAATGAGTCCGCCGCCCGGCGTAAGCGAAGCCGTACTCTCGCTGTTGGCGCCTGGCCCACCCCATTCGTTGGGCGCGACGATCGAGCCGAACGCAGGTCCGCCCGGGCCGGGAATGCCATTGCTCTGGTGGCCGCGACCGCCGTGGCCACCGCCGCCGCCGGCATAGTTCCCCATCGTTCCCGCGCCCGGTGAACCGGCAGCGGCGTAACCCTTGCCGCTGGCGTCGATGCGCGAGGCGGCATCGATGGTGACGCTGCCCGCAATGGTCAGGCGCACCGCGCGTTCCGCCTGGCCCGTGGCTGCCGGTTCGTGGGTCACCACCCCGCCGTTGACAACTTGGAGGCTGGCAAAGGCGTGGGAGCCGGCCACGGTCAGCGTCGCGTGGTCCACCAGCACGTCCTGGCCTTCCAGCGACGCGTCACCGGCACCCAGGGTAAAATCGGTGTCGATGGTGACGGCCGCCTGGCAGGTGAGGAGCGCTGCGCTGCCGGCCGCGAGGAGTAACAAGCCGAAGAAACGACGAGCGGTTTTCATAAGGGCCTCCAACAAACAGGGGAACAAGGTTTCGCTTTGGTTTGGATCGATCCAGCACCGGACCGGGAATGAGAGGCGCCCGCCCGAAGAAACGGTGGATAACGAAACGGTCTTCCTCCCAGGCTTTCGCACGGCATCTCCGGATCGGAAACGCGATTGATCCAACCCATGGCGAATAGGGAAACTACAGCGCGGAAAGTGGCACCCTGCCGCCGCCCTGTCAATCTTCGTGCCGCCAGCGGGCCGCCGGTTGTCATCCCGCCTCGGAGTAGATGCGGCGTCCAGAGAGGGCTGGACGGCCCGTGCCGATCCGCTCAGGATCGGCGACATGTGGTTCACCGAGTCCTCGCGGTTTTGCGTGTCGGCACCGGCCTGGGCGCGTCGGCTGGGAGGCGTCCTGTTCGCGGCGGGCGCACTGCTCGGGCTTACCGCGTGCCAATCCACCGGTGGCGGGCACGCCTCCGTGGTCATCACCGGCCAGTCGATCGACAACCTCCGCGTGACCACGGCGACAGTTTTCAATGCGACGGGTTATTCGCTCGCCACGAGTACGCCCGACGATATGACGTTCCAGAAGTTGGGCAGTCTCGGCGAGGGCATCCTTTAGGGGAGTTGGGAGGCCAAGGGCGTCATGACCCGCGTGCGGGTGCGCTTCGAACCGTACGCCGACAGCGATTACCAACTGGTGGCCACCGCGTACACGGTCCGCGACGCGGGCGACAGCGTCTTCGAAGAGGAAAACCGTAAACTCCTGCTCAGCGGCGGCAGTTATCGGAAGCGGCTCGATGAGGTCAAAAAGCGGCTCGCGGACACCCCACCCCGCACGCCAGCGCCGAAGCCTTAAAACATCGCGCACTGGCGGTGCCACAACCGCCAGTTCATCCCGAACACGAGTTGGGCGTGCGGGTCAAGTAATTCCGCGCCAACGCCGGCTACAGCCGCGGCGGCTCGGGTTTGAACGGTGGCTGGAAGCTGAGCACGCCTTTGACGCGCGTCTTGCGTTTGAACACCTCCCCGCCGCAGGTCACGTACAGTTCGTCGAGGTCCGGGCCGCCGAAGCAGACGTTCGCGAGCCACGCCTTCCGCGGTTTGGCAATGATGCCATTCACGCGACCCGCCTGGTCGCAAAACTGCACGCCCATTTCCGTCGCCACGTAAAGCCGGCCGGCGGTGTCCACGCACAAGCCGTCCGCCCCGCTGCCGTTCGCGCCGTCCGGAACGTGGAGATAAAAGTACCGCTGCTGGTGCGCGAGCGAGCCGTCGGGCTGGATCTGGTAACTGAAGATGAACCGCCCCCGCGTGTCCGCCACCAACAACAGGCTTTGGTCGGGCGTGAGGCAGACGCCGTTGGCAAAGCCGATGCCGCCCTTGTCCACCACGCGCTTTTCGCCGGTCGGCAGGACCAGCCAGATTTGCTGGTGGTCCGGGTCGGTGACGTAAAACCGGCCGGTGCGGGTCACCGTGAAATCGTTCGAATCGAGACCCTCGGCGATGACGCTGGCCTTCGCGTTTTCGTCGTAAGCGACCAGTTGCTTACGGCGGCCGGCACAGGCGTAAAGGCGTCCGTCCGGGCCGAACTTGAGACCGCTCGCGCCGCCCGTGTCCTCCGCGAACACGCTCACGGTGCCGTCGAGCGCGACCTTGTGAATGCGGTTCTTGGGGATGTCCACGAAGAAGACTTCGCCGCGCGCGTTGGCGGTCGGGCCTTCCGTGAATTCGTGGCCAGTGCTGACGATCTGCCACTCCGAGCCGGGCGCGACCACATCCGTGACCACCGGCGACTTCGATTTCCGCCCCGGGTTGGCGACGATGGGCGCCGGCCAGTCGCGCCAGAGCCAGCGCACGGCGTCGGGGAAGATTGCGGTGGCGTGCTTGCCGTTGTGGCTGCCGTCGCCCCAGACGTGCGCCACGTCGTACCCGGCGAAGACGAGCGCGCGTTCCATCTCCTGGTTCGCCATCCACCAATCGCCGCCGTAGATGTTCAGATCGTTGGCGCCGTCCTGGAGGAAGATGCGGATCGGCTTGGGCTCGGTCTTGCGGATCAAGGTGGGATAATCGTTGCCGCCGCGCAGGCCCACGTAGGTGCCGATGCTGCTGAACCCCCGCCGGAAG
>JAKCAB010000175.1 GCA_021839785.1 bacterium
AAAGACGGTGACGCCTTGTTGCGAGCGCTCCTTCAACGTGTCCTTCAGCACGCGGGCGTGATGCGGATCGAGGCCCACCATGGGTTCGTCGAAGACGCAGACTTCCGGGTCGTGCAACAGCGCGGAGACGATGGCCACGCGCTGACGGGTGCCGTGCGAGAGGCTCTCGATCGGCTTGGTGAGGTACGGGTCGAGATTGAACCGGGCAATGAGGCCCGCGGCGGCGCGCTCGACGGCGGCCGGATCCATGCGGAACAGGTCGCCCGTGAAGCGCAAAAACTCCAGCGGCGTGAGCTTGTCGTACAGGAACGGGAAGTCCGGCACGTAAGCCAGGCGGCGCCGCGCTTCGAGCGGCTGCGTCTGCACGTCGTATCCAGCCACCCGCGCCGTGCCGGCGGTGGGTTTCATGAGGCCGGCGAGGATTTTGATGGTGGTGGTCTTGCCGGCGGCGTTCGGGCCCAGCACGGCGAAAAACTCGCCCCGCGCCACCGTCAGGTGGACGTCGTTGACGGCGACAAGCTCGCCGAAGCGCTTGGACAGGTGGATCAGTTCGATCATCGCGGGGAGGTTCCGAGGTTGGCGAGGGCCTCGCTGACGAGGCGGACTTGGTTGGGCAGTTCGAGCCGGAGGATTTCGCCCACCCGGCTGATCATGACCGCCACTTCGTACTTGTCGAACAACCGCGCCCGCACGCGGTAGGCGCGGGCCTGGGCGCTGCCGAGGTTCATCCAATCCATCCGGGCGTCCCAGTGCAGATCGAGCGCGAGCCGGTTGGTGGCGCCTTGCCGGCCAGGCGGCAAGAGCGTCTGGAGCCAGCCCGGCGGCACGGGCAGACCGAAAGCCGCGAACACCGCCTGCGGCTCCGAAAGCTGCGCGAAAGTCAGCCGTTGCTCCCATTGACTGGGCGGATCGCCCATCCGGAACGTGACCGTTTCGGCGGCTGCGTCGGCGTCAATCTCCCAAGTGTCGGGCCGGCGAATGCAGCGCAGCCGGAAGGTCCGCCACTGCTGGCGCGCGTCCAGGCCGATCTCGGCGGTGAAGCGCAGGTGCTTGCGCGAGTCGTCGAGCGCCAGCGTGCCATCGAGCGTCAACGAGTAGCCGGTGACGCGTTTAACCCGGCCCTCCGGCGCGTCGGGATCGTCCGGCGGCGGCGTGTCGGCGCCGGGCACATCCTCGTTGATGCGCGGCACCCACCGGCAGTTGCCCACCTTTTTCCCCGCCCGGAAAATGTCCAGGGCCGAATCGTCCGGCGCGGTGAGGACGCGCTCCCAGACGGCGGCGACCGGCACGGGACTTCCCGCGTCCTTGCCGGCGCGCATTTCCGAGCGCCAGAGCAGGACATTCATGGTCAGCCAGAACAGGACGACCGAGGGGAACCAAACCCGCTTGATCACACGACCGGAAAGTAGCGCGGGGCCGCGGGTACTCGCAACCTCATCGGCAAATCCGCGACGCGGGACCGGTGGAACAAAACGCGTTTTCCGAGAATTACCGCGTGACCAAGCCCGCCGGGATTGGCAGGTTGGATGCGTGACGGCGGCCGAAGCCAGAGCGTTGTTGGAACGGTTCCGGAACGGGCACGTCTCTTTGCCGGAGGCGCTGCAGGCGTTCCAGGCCGCTCCGTCCATCGAACTCGGATTCGCCCGGGTGGACACGCACCGGGCACTGCGCCAAGGTTTTCCCGAAGTGATCTTCGCCGCCGGCAAAACACCTGACCAAGTGGTCCAGATCGCGGAGCGGATTTACCGGCATAACGGTCGCGTGCTGGTGACCCGCGTCACCCCGGAACAGGCCCGCGCGTTTCGGCGCAAATTCAAGCCGGCGCAACACCACGCCACGGCCCGCTGCCTCACCCTGGAGCGCGCACCGCTGCCCAAACGCCCCGGCATCGTCGCCGTGTTGTGCGCCGGCACGAGCGACCTGCCCGTGGCCGAGGAAGCCGCGGTGACGGCCGATTTCATGGGCAACCGCGTCGAGCGCGTGTTCGACGTGGGGGTGGCGGGGTTGCACCGCCTGCTGGGCAAACTCGATTTGGTCCAGCGCGCGAACGTGGTCATCGCCGTGGCCGGCATGGAAGGCGCGCTGCCGAGCGTGGTGGCGGGATTGGTGGCGCGGCCGGTCATCGCGGTGCCCACCAGCGTCGGCTACGGCGCGAGCTTCGGCGGCGTGGCGGCCTTGCTGGGCATGTTGAACAGTTGCGGCAGCGGCGTGACGGTCGTGAACATCGACAACGGCTTCGGCGCCGGCTACGCCGCGAGCCAGATCAACGCCCTCGCGGCGGAAGCGACCGCCACCCCAGCCGCCGCGCCGCCGGCCGGTCAGCCCGTGAAGGCGCGGGTCCGCAGACGGCCCAAGCCGGCGTTTAACCCGCCCCTGCTTTTGAACCGCGGTGACGCCGGGAAGCGCCTCCGCTGAAAACCCATATCCGTTCCCATGAAAACTCTTTACCTCGATCTCATCAGCGGCGTGAGCGGCGACATGTTCGTGGGTGCCCTGCTCGACCTGGGCGTCCGGCTGGACGACCTCGACGCCGGCCTCAGCCGCCTGGGCGTGAGCGGCTATCACTTGCACGCCACTCGCGGCCAAAAGAGCGGCATCACCGGCACCAAATTCGATGTCCACCTCGAAGCCGGTTCACCCGCGGAGGTCGATGACCATGCTGACCATGCGCAAGAGCACGCACACGAGGTGGAACACCACCACGAGCATGGACATCCCCACGATCGTTCGCACGGGCACGGGCACGAGCAAAAGCACGGTGACGAACATGACCATGCGGACAGCCGGGATTTTGCCGAGATTCAGGAACTCATTAACGCCAGCCCGCTCTCGTCCTGGGTGAAGGAGAAGGCCGTGGCGGTGTTTCGTCGCGTGGCGGAGGCGGAGGGCAAGATTCACGGTCTGCCGCCGGAACGGGTCCATTTCCACGAAGTGGGCGCGCTCGACTCGATCATGGACATCGTCGGGGCGTGTCTGGGACTGGAACTGCTGGGCCGCCCGCGTGTGCTGGCCTCGCCCGTGACCGAAGGCACCGGCTGGGTGACTTGCGCCCACGGCCGCTTTCCGGTGCCGACGCCGGCGACGGTCGAAATCCTGGCCGCCCGCGGCGTGACGCTCAGCCAATGCGAAGAACCGCACGAGCTGGTGACGCCGACGGGGGCGGCGTTGCTGGCGGAGTTCGTCGAGCGCTTCGAGCCGCTGCGCGACTTTCCGGTCCAGCGCGTCGGCTATGGCTTGGGCACGCGCGACCACCGGACCCGCCCGAACGTGTTGCGGGCGCTGTTGAGCGACGACGCGGCCGCCGCCGGCGAAAGTCCGACGCCAACGCACGATTGGGAGACCGACTCCGTGGCGGTGATCGAGACGAACATCGACGATCTCAACCCGGAAATCCTCGGCCACTTCGCGGAACGCGCCCTGGCGGGAGGCGCGCTGGACGTTTTTCACACGCCCATCCAGATGAAGAAAGGGCGGCCGGCGACCTTGCTGACCCTGCTCTGTCTGGCGCAGGACTCGGACAAGTTCTGCAACCGGATTCTCACCGAGACCAGCTCGTTCGGCGTGCGGATCACCTTCGCGCAACGGCGGAAGTTGCGGCGCCAGTTCCGCCAGGTCACCACGCCGCACGGCCAGGTGACGTTCAAGCTGGGATTGCTGGACGGCCGGGTCGTCCACGCGGCGCCGGAATTCGAGTCCTGCCGCAACGTCGCCGCGCAGGCCGGCGTGCCGCTGAAGATCGTTTACGACGCGGCCAGCAAGGCCCTGCAACTTTGAGCCGGAACGATGCTGTCGGACGGGGACCGCACGCGGCCCGCGTGCCGTCGTCGCCGGCTCGGCGACGACTTTGAGCCTCAAACCGACGCGTCTCCAAACGGTGAGCCGGGAAGCGGGGAGACGCTGCGTTCGGCGGGCCGCCGAAATCCACACGCCAGCGGCGTGTGCTCCCCGCGGCGCGTACTCCCCGTCCAGCGGCGTGTAGTCCGCGGCCCCGCGCACGGCGCGCAAAATGTGCTGACCCGCCAAACGTGCGCTACGATGGCGGGCATTGAATTCGCTTACCCTGTCTGACCCGGCCGCGCCGGGCGTTCGCGGTGGCCCGCCCTGGTGGCGCGGGCTGAACCGGTATCATTGGTTCGTGCTCGCGGTGGCGGC
>JAKCAB010000681.1 GCA_021839785.1 bacterium
AAACCAAGGAACTGGGCCAGCGCATCCAGAAAACCCTCGACGCCTTGCCGCCGGAATATCGCGAACTGCTCCTGCTCGTGGCGGACGAGCGCCTGAGCTACCAGGAAGTGGCCGACCTGACCGGCCAGAGCACAGACGCCGTGCGCGGGAAACTTCACCGGGCGCGGCGGGCGTTCGCGACCGCTTTCGCCACCACCGCTTAAAGACGCCTATGCTTCCCGACCCCAAAAAATCGCGGCTCAACCAGCAGCAACAGGCCCGGCAAGAGTCCGCGCAACAGTCCCAGCCAGGCCTGGAATTCGCCGGCGTGGAAGACCTGCTGCGCCACGACCGCGAGCAAACCCCGCCGCCCGCGGCGCTGGAAGCGCGGGTCAAACAGAGCATTGCCGCCGAAGCGCCGCCGCCGTCGCGCCCGTGGTGGAAACGTTGGTTCAAGCGTTGAAACTCCGCGCGAACCAATGAGCATCGTTGAGGAAATCGAGGACCTGGTCCGCGCGCGGTATCCGATCCTTTACCTGGTTTCCAGCGAGGAAGGGCGGGTGGATGCCACGCTCGCGGAGATCGCCCAGCGCCGCGAAAAGCAGGTCTTGGAATGGAGTTGCACCACCGGCCTCGTGCCGGGGGGGACTTCCTTGCAGGCCCAGAAATACCGGCAGGCGGCCACGCGCGAGGCGCTTGCGGCGTTGGATCAAGTCATCGACCACGTCGGGCCGGCGCTCTTCGTGTTCAAGGATCTTCACCCGTTCCTCACGCGGAATCACCCGGCGGTGACCCGGCGGCTCAAGGAAATCGCCCGGCACCTCAAGGAGAGCCTCAAGACGATTGTGCTCGTCTCGCCCGTGCTCGAACTGCCGGCCGAACTGGAGAAAGACGTCACGGTGCTCCAGTTTCCGCTGCCCGGCCGCGAAGACCTCGGCCGCCTGCTCGACCGGATCGTCGAGGAAGTCCGCCCGCTCGAACAGGTGAGCGTGGAGCTCGATGACGCCTGCCGCGAGCACCTGCTCCAATCCGCCCTGGGCCTGACGCTGAGCGAGGCGGAGAACGTCTTCGCCAAAATCCTGGTCAAACACCAGCGGTTGAGCGCGGCGGAAGTCCCCGAAGTGCTCGCGGAAAAGCGGCAGATCGTCCGCAAAAGCGGCTTGCTGGAATACTTCGCCACCGACGAATCGTTCGCGACCGTGGGCGGCCTGGCGGCGCTCAAAGACTGGCTGGGTAAGCGCGGCGCGGCGTTCACGCCGGCGGCGCAGGCTTACGGCCTGCCGGCGCCCAAAGGCCTGCTGCTGCTCGGCGTGCAAGGCTGCGGCAAGAGCCTGTGCGCGAAGGCGGCGGCGAACCTCTGGCAGGTGCCGCTGTTGCGCTTCGACATGGGCCGCATGTTCGGCAGCTTCGTCGGTTCGTCCGAGGAAAACGTGCGCCGCGCCATCACGGTGGCGGAGTCGGTGGCCCCCGCCGTGTTGTGGGTGGACGAAATCGACAAGGCGTTTTCCGGCACGCAAGGCTCCACGTTCTCGGACGCCGGTACGACGGCGCGGGTGTTCGGCACGTTTCTGACCTGGCTGTCCGAAAAGGCCGCGCCGGTGTTCGTGGTGGCGACGGCCAACGAAATCGCGCAGTTGCCGCCCGAGTTGCTGCGCAAAGGCCGTTTTGACGAAATCTTCTTCGTGGATCTGCCGGATGCCGGGGAGCGGGCGGAGATTTTTGCGATCCACATCCGCAAGCACAGCCGCGAGCCGGGGCGCTTCGACCTCGCGTCGCTGGCGGCGACCAGCGCGGATTTCAGCGGGGCGGAGATCGAGGAAGCGGTGATCAGCGCGATGTTCGAGGCCTTTTCACGCGGCGAGGAACTCGGCACGGAACACCTGCTTTTGACTCTTCAGCAAAGCGTGCCGCTGGCCCGGACGATGGCCGAACACCTCACCCGGCTCCGGGAGTGGGCGAACGGCCGCGCCCGCAACGCCAGCGCTCCGTGGCCTCAAAAAGTGTAAGGCGCGCCTGATCGGCGGTGCGCGAAACGCCGGGGAATCACGGGGCCGGACAGGCCTTCCCACCGTGCTTCTGGTAGTAATGCTGGTGGTATTCCTCGGCCGGCTGGAACGGCCCCGCCAGCGCAATCTCCGTGGCCACGTGCGCGCCGGGCTTTTGCGTTTCCAGGCGGGCGGCGGAAGCGCGGGCCGCCGCTTCTTGTTCGGGCGCGAGGAAAAAGATCGCCGAGCGGTACTGGTCGCCCGCGTCAGAACCAGTCTTCCGCGGGGCGAACGGATCGTGGCTCTTCCAAAACACGTCCAGCAACGCGTCGAATGTGACTTGCGCGGGATCGAATTCCACCTCCACCACTTCGGCGTGGCCGGTGGTGTGCGCGCACACGGCTTCGTAAGTTGGCTGGCGCGTGTGCCCGCCGGCATAACCAACGCGCGTGGCGGTGACGCCTTTCACCTGCCGGAAGGTTTCCTCGACCCCCCAAAAGCAACCGGCGCCGAACAGTACCTTTTCGGGCTCGGGCTTCGCGGGCGGGCGCTCGAAGAAGGACAGCGCGTCCGAGTTGATGCAGTACCGGAGCCCGGTCGGCGGCGGGCCGTCGTCGAAGACGTGGCCCAAATGCGAGCCGCAGCGGACGCAATGCACCTCCGTGCGGATCATGCCGTAGCTGGTGTCGCGCGTCTCGCCGATGTTCTCCCGCGCGAACGGCTGAAAGAAGCTCGGCCAGCCGGTGCCGGAATCGAACTTCGCCGTCGAGCGAAAGAGCGGCAGCCCGCAACCGATGCAGGTGTACACGCCAGTCTTGTGGTTGTCGTGAAATACGCCGCAGAACGCGGTCTCGGTGCCGTGCGCGCGGGTGATGCGGTATTGCTCGGCGGTGAGTTGGGCCCGCCACGCGGCGTCGGACTTGACGACCTGGGGCACCACCATCGGCTCGGTGACGTGGCCGGCGGGATCGAGGAGGCGAACGGTAACCGTGGAGGTGTTCACAGGCGTCGGGGGCGGACTGGTCAAGGATTCCAAATAAGCAGCCGTCAGGGCCAGGCCGGTAATGGCGGCGAGGATGGGGATCTTCATGGGCGCGTCGTGGCGGGGTACGCGGCCGGGCGATGGGCCGGGATCAACCTCGCGTTAGCGGGTGGCTTCGTCTCGCTCAATGGATAGTAACTGGCATCCACAGAACTCAAGGTGGTTCACTTTGAGCCGCGGGCAAACCGGAGTGCGACCTGAATTCGGCGCACCGCCACCCGCGAATCGCTCTGGGAGTGCCAGGAACGGGTCATCCGGCTGGGGAGCGATGTCCGGCCGGTTGGCTTAACGAGACGAGATGCGCCCGAGAAAGAATTTCTTTTTTGCCAAAACGGCATTACCTTTCCGGCATGGCTACAGAGCAAATCAGCGTGAAACTGCCCAGCGCGACCTTGCGGCAGTTGGACACCCTGGCCGCCCGCGCCGGGGAGAGCCGCAATCGGCTGGTTGTGGAAGCGGTAGAAGCCTTCGTCCACCGCCGAACGAACAGCGCCCACGATCGGCTGGCCGATTTGTGCGGCGCCGCCCAAGGCGCCCCGGCCGAAGGCGCGACCAGCGAGGCCTGGAAGGAAAGGCTGCACCGTGAGTAGGCGCTATTTGTTGGACGCCGGGCCGTGGTTTGCCTTCCTGAGTGCGGCGGACAAGCATCACGCCTGGGCCGTGGAACAGTTCCGCCGGGTTACCGACTTCGCTTCGTGCGAGCCGGTCTTAACCGAAGTCTGTCACCGCCTGGCCTACTACGGGCTGAAGCAGGACTTGGCGCTTCAGTGTGTGGAGCGGGGCGCCGTGCGTCTGGAATTCGCCTTTCAAGACTACCTGCCCGCGGGGCGCCATTACGTCCTGAAGTACGCCGACCAGAAGATCGACCTGGCCGACGCCTGCCTTTGTGCGATGGCGGAAGACGTGCCGCAAAGCCAGGTGGTAACCTTGGACCGGCTATTCGAGCGAATCCGCTTTCCCGATCGCTCAGCCTTGGACGCCGCCTTGCCGCCGTTCTAAACCGTAACCCGCCCGCGCAGCTCGCCGCCGGCCTTGCGGCGGGCGATCCAATGGAACTGCGGCAGCCGGCGCAGCTCTTCGCCGCGGAAGCCCCACTCGGTTTCGAGGAAGTTCACGGCCGGCTCCCCCCACGGTGTTAAAGG
>JAKCAB010000729.1:0-2493 GCA_021839785.1 bacterium
GGGTTGTAGTCGCTCGAAGCCGGGATGTCGTTGCCGAGGAAGAGTTCCCCGGTCGCTTTGTTCGAGACCACCAGGTCGAGGTCGTTGACCAGCTTGATGGACGCCGCCGGGTTGCCGGGCGGGTCGGTCCAGACCAGGGTGACGCGGAGGTCAGAGTTCAGCGCATTCGTCGGCACCTCGATGTCGTAAGCCCGCGTCTCGCCTGTCGCGAGGGCGTTGGTGGGGCTTTGGTCCACCCAGTGCAATGGCCATTGGTCCGGCTGGTCGAGGCTGTTCGTAAGACTGTCCGGGAAGATGTTCGTGAGCGCGGGCAGCCCCCAGCCTTGATAGTTGAGCAGCGTCCGCACTTCCAAATTGTACTGCGGTCCAAGCGAGCGGGCGCCGTTGATCAGGAGCGCCTTCATCAAAGCGGGGCTGTACGGCAGCTTGAGCTTTTGCTCGAAGAATTCCTGCATCAACGCCAGCAGACCCGAGACCGACGCCGCCGAGGCGCTCGTACCGGTCTCGTAACGGTACGGGATGTTGTTGGTCCGGAACGGGTCGTCGATCCGTTTCAGCAGCGCCAGCGTTTCGTCATCGGCATTCTTGACATCGATGCGGATGCGCAGCGTGAAGCTGACCCGCGCCTGGGTCGGATTGGCAATGGCATAGAACCAATCCCCTTCCTGCGGCAAATCAATCACCGCCTGCCGCGTGGCGCGAAAATCGGCCACCGTCGGATCGGTGCCGAACTTGGCGTAGATCTGCAGGTCCGGGAACGGCTGCGGCGAATCCGGGGCGGGCAGCGTGGTGATGGTCAGCCGCACCGTGTTGGTCGGCACGGCGATGCTGTACCGGTTCCACTCGCCGGGAATGACCAACTGCTGCGGGTAGGTGTAGATGGTGGAATTGGTGGTGGTGAGGTCCACGGACCAGTCCTTCGAGCGCGTCGAGACCACGAACACGCCGGGCGCCACCAGGTCCGGCTTGAAGCGGCCGCGGTCGCCTTCAATGCCGATGCCCACGTTGCCGCGGCTGGAGAACGACGCCACCTCGTCACTGCTGTCGGCATAGGTGAGCACCACCTCGTTCGTTTCCACGACGTTCGTGACCCCGAACTCGCCGTTGACGATGTTGGTCACCTGGTTGGTGACCACGACGGTTTCGGTGATGGGGCGGATCTGCTCGATCGCGCCGATCGTCAGGAAGTTCTTGGCCGTCGCCGGCGAATGAATCGAGCCCGGCACGCCGCCGCTGCCCGAGTTGTTGCCAAAGCCTTCGTTGCCGGCCGAGAACACGTACAGCATCGGTTGCGATCCGGTTTCGTCCGGGAGCGCGTCACGAACCGCGGCATCGTAGCTGGCCGCGGGGCTGTCGTATTCATAGGCCCGGTTGTAGCCCCAACTGTTGTTTGAGATGAGCGCGTTGGTCCGCGCCAATGTGAGGTAATTGGTCTGGGCCGCGATCGTCTGGAGCGCGGTGTCCGAAACCAAGGGACCGCTCACCAAATCGACACCGAGGGCGAAGAGTTTGGCGCCGGGCGCCATGCCGCGGAAGTTCGCGTTCGTGACCGAACCGGGCGGGACGTTGGTGCCCGTCGGCCCGTGTTCGCCGCTGCTGGCGATGACGCCCGCCACGTGGGTGCCGTGGCCGGTCGGATCGGTCAGGATGTTCGTGCCGCTGCCAAACACGCGGCCTTTCAAGTCCGGGTTTTCCGCGTCCACGCCGGTGTCGTTGATGTTCACCCAGACGTTGGTGCCCGTCAGGCCCAGGTAGTTGTTGGAAACCACCGTGTCCGCGGAAACGGCCAGCCGCTCGCGGGTCAGGTCGTTCAGCAACACGCGCGAGGTGTACGGCTCGACCAGTTCCACGCCGGGCAGAGCGGCTAACGCTGCCAGATCCGTGCCCTCCGGCGCGATGACGAACTGCGGCCCGAATGGGCTGCGCGCTTCGCTCAGGACCGCCGCGTTCAGGCCACGCATCGCGGCCCGCACGGCGTCGCGGTCTTCGGCAAAGGCGGTGACGCTCAGCCAGGCGCCGGCCGGCAACGGCTGCCCGTCGAGCACGCTGGCGAGCAGACCGGGAGCGAGCTTGTAGTAAGGCTCGAACGGCAGGACGGCTTGCGCGGAGGCCGCCAACTGCGTCGCACCCGCCTGCGAAATCCGAACCAGGTAGGCGTTGTTGGGGATGTAAGAGACGATCCGGCCGCCGCTCGCCGCGATCTCGGCGCGCAACTTTTCGGTCGCCGGGCCGCGGGCTTGCACCACATACGATCCGGGTTCGCCGGCGGCACGCAGCGCGGCGGGCACGTCCAGCGGATCGCGGCGGGTGGTGTCAATCAACGCGTTTTGCAGGAGAATGGCGGTGTCGCTCCGGCTCAACGCCGCGAGGCTTTGGTCGGTGTTGCGCAGGCGATGCGGAAACTGCGGATCGGTGTGCTTGACGAGGACATTGGAGCGGGAAGCGACCGCCGCGCGAAGGGTATCCAGCCGCGTGAGCAAGGTGACGTTCGAG
>JAKCAB010000729.1:2503-4128 GCA_021839785.1 bacterium
CGCGAGTTGCGCCACTTTCTGCGTGTTTTGCAGCGCGTTGGTGGGGGCCACCGGGCGGGCCGCATCGCGTCGGCGGTTGCCTTCCACCCAGAAGAGCAGACCGCCCACGAACGCCAGAAGACTGAGAACAGGCCAAAATCGCGATTTCATACGCAGACCGGGTGCGCGCTACTGCGGCGGCAATTCTTGATAACTCTCGACCACCGCGCGCGGGTTGAGGGGGGCACCTTCAAGCCGGACCACCGCCTTGACGGCGAACTCGGCCGTGACCTGGTAGTTGGTGCACATCCGATTGAAGGCGCCGGATTGCAGGTAGAGCGAGTTGGGGGCTTCGCGCAAGGCCTGGCCGAAGGCATAAATCACGAAGCGCGGACCGTCCTCGCGCAGGAGCGAGAGGATCTGTTGCGGAATCCGTTCCAGCACGTCGTCGGTCACGACGTTGTTGGAATTGAGAAATGGCGAAGCCACGGTCAGTTCCGGCGTGGCCAGGATGCGGCCCAGCCGGTTGAAGACCGGGAGGGTCTGGTGGTTGGCCATGACCTCGAGGGCGCGGGTGCGGTTGATGCCTTCCACGATGCGCCGCAATTGCGGGTAAGCCGGATAATCCGGCTGGATGGTCACGTCGCCGAATTGCGGCCGCTGGCCCCGCAGCACGACGTTGGCCGGCGTCAGGTTCGTGAGCACCGACACGCCGCTCAGCACGGCGGACCACGCGGCGAGATTGGACTGGTTCACCGACAGCAGCCCGCGCGCGGCGTTTTCGTTCGGCGCGACGGTGAAGGCTTCGATGAGCGGCCAGTCGTTGGTGGGGTGCGTGCCCAGGTTGCCGGCCCAGCGGAGCCAGTCATTGGTCGCGATCACGCCGGATTTCAAATAAACGGTCTGCCACGGCGTGCCGCGGTGGACGCGGCCGATCCAACCCAGGCTGGGGAACTTGTTCGTTGGAAACTCCCAGTCGTCGGAGCTTCTGACCAACGGATCTTTCACGCGGTTGTCGTAGGCGCGCAGGCCGGGCGTGAGCCGGGGATTGCCGCCCCAAGGCGAATAGCGTTCGTTAAGCAGACCGAGGTTCGAGTTGGTGAGGACCGCGGTCGGCGGGACGGCGAAGCGCACGGTGTTGGTGCGGGTCGGGTCGTCCGGCCGGTTGAACGGATCCAGCAAATCCTGCGCGAGGTAATGCACCAGCGGATCGTTCGCCTGCCAGGTGGTGTCCTGATAAAGCTTCCGCGTGGGCGAAAAGGGCGCTTGCACCTCCAGCCGGCCGGCCAGTTCGGCCTCAAGCTGCCGGCGCTGCAGCGCGCTGGTGTACACCAGCGGGGTCTCACCGCAGAACATGCGGAACCGGTCGATGCCTTTGGCCTTGTCCTGGCCCTCCGCCGTCAACTGGCTGTAACTGCGCCACTGGGCTTCGCTGACCGGAATGCTGCCGAGCGAGATGCCCATCTGGTTCTGGATCCCGAGCGTGGGGACGTTGGTGTTGAGGACGCCGCCGACGCGGTTGGTGTTCCAGACGTTCGCCGGCTCGCTCGTTGCGCCCGTCGCCGACAACTGGCTTTGGCCCATCAGTTCCCGGCTGACGTTGATCACCGAACGCAAGTTGCCGATGGTCACGAAGTCCACGAACC
>JAKCAB010000384.1 GCA_021839785.1 bacterium
GCCGCAGCCTGTTGCCGTTGTTGGCGAGCGCGGAGGCCGCGTGGCCGGAGCGTTTCTTGTTCACGCACGTCGGCCGGTGGGACCGCGGTCAGGCGGCGCAGTCCAAGTACCGCCAGTGCGCGGTGCAAAACAGCCGGTTCTCGCTCGTGAACAACGCCGAGCTTTACGACCTCCAGGCCGATCCCGGCGAGACGAGAAACCTCATCGGCGAACAGCCGCAGGTGGCCGCGGAGTTGCGGGCCGCCTACGACCGCTGGTGGGAATCGGTGCTTCCGAGCCTGGTGAACGAACTTGCGGTGGGGCCGCGGGTGAATCCGTTCAAAGCGGCGTACTGGGCCCAGTTCGGCGGCGGACCGGACGCGACGATTTCAAAACTCATGGATCCCGCGCGGTTCAAGTAGCCGGGGCGGCAGTCCTCGGTTCCCGGAACCGACAGACCGCCGGCTGTTGCCGGCGAGGGCCAAGAGCTACTGTGATTCGTCCCGAGACCGAGAGGCGGTTCAGCGCTGCCTCGTGCCGCGCGATACGTGGCCGTCCAGAAACGCTTCGTTGCCGTGAATTTTGCACCGCACAATCACCGTACCGATCACCTTGGTGGGATCGACGTCTTTGGTTTTCAAGCCGGGCGTGAGGAACTCATAGCTGCACTTGGACTGATCGAAGTCGTCCCAGGTGAGCGCGCTCTGGTCGGGCTTTGGGGGATTCTGCGGGCAGTAAAACACTCGCGGCGTCTGGACGTACTCTTTGATGGACACAAAATCCTTCGGCAGCACGTCGTCGTTGTCATTGGCATACATGATCAGCCCCAGCGCGATTTGCTTCAGGTTGTTCATGCACATGACGTCCTGCGCTCTGGATTTCGCCTTGGCCAGGGCCGGCAGGACCATCGCTGCGGCCACCGCGGTCGGCGCCACCACCACCGAGCTGACCAGCACGCTGCTCGGCTCCTGAGTGCCCTGGCTGACCGACTGCATGCCGTCGGCGTCCGACCAGCCCACCGCGAACGCGGCGGGTTTCTGGGCCAAGCCCATCAAGCGCTGAACGGGCTCGATCGGGAACGCCTCGCCCCGGTGTTGCCCAGATTGCTGCGCGATCGCCGTTTTCTGAACGTCCATCAAGGTTTCCGTGAATCGCTGGCTGACAAAGCTGAAGCTGTTGCCTTCGGTGGGCAGGCCTTTCGCGAGCCGCTGAAATTCCGGCGTGGACTTGAGACCCGGCGCTTCACCGGCCTTGGTCTTGCGCATTAGCTCGAAGAGCCGGTCGCTCGAAGTCAACCACAGGTAATCGCCCGCCCGCGCGATCGTCGGACGCACCTGAAAGGGCAGGGGAGCGGGCACCGCGATGGTCCGCCAGCGCGCGCCCGGCGCTTCGCCGCGGGTGGATTGCGGGTTCTCGGCCAGCGCCTTGTCCACCCAGTCGAAAAGCTGGTCGTCCTTCACTTTGAACCCGATCGCCAGCGAAGGCTCGGGAAACTCCTGTTCGGCGCCCGGCAGCGGCAGCTTGAACTTCGTGTTTGGGTCCAGCACGAGCGCGATGCCGACCTCGCCGCTCAGCGAAGCCAATTGGTCCGCGAGCGAACGGCCGGTGGCCTGTTCCACGTCGGCGGAAAGTTCGGCCATGCCCGCCAACGCTGGCTCCAGTCCGGCCGCGCGCGCCTCGGCCTGGGCCGCCGTCCAGATCGCCTTCAAATCCAGGTCGCCGAAGATCGCCCAGGCCGTGTCCGCCGGCAGCCAGTCCAAGGCGCCGAGGGCGTGGGGTTGGGTGCCGAACCATTCACCGAAGTAGCCGCGCGGCGCGTCGGGCTTGCGTTGGAGCACAAACCGCGTCCGGTACAACCCTTTCTCGACCGCGATGCCGCTCAGGCCCACGCCGGCCACGGACTCGATTCCGCTGTGCGCGATCAGGCTTTCGGCCAGCTTGAAGCCGCGCTCGACGTTCGTGCGTTCCTCGCCCTTCAACTCCGGCAAGCCCAGCACGAACTCGCGGATTTCGCCCACCTTGGCCGAAAGCCCGCCGAGCCATTGGTCGGTGGACAAGTAGCCGTACAGGCAACCGCCGGCGTCGAGTTTGGCGGTGACTTCCTTGAAGGCGGTCGGTTCGGCGGAGGTCACGGCCGGTTCCGCGGCGATGGCTTGCAGCCAACACCCGGCGCTCAGGACGACCCTGGCGAGCGAGGCAAAACTTTGGGAAAAGCGTGTTTTGTTCATACGGTCTTGGGGTTGTTGGACAGGCTCCTCGCCTAAAGTTCACGCGGCGTCACGACAAAACGGGAAGACCAGGTGTTCACTGCCGGGCAGAGTCACTCGCTACGATGGCAGATGTTCGCTGAACGGCGGTAGTCCTGACACAAACTGGGCCGCCGCGGCCAGCCGCCTTTGCGGTGTGGCGGGCCTGGCCAGCCGGCCAATATGCGAGGACCAAGGCGTAAACGCGCTTGGGTTTTCCGCCGGCGCTGGTTCAATACGCGCCATGAATTCCTCCGCAGCCGCGCCGCGGCAGGTCCGCCTCGGCTCGATCGACGCGTACCGGGGCCTCGTGATGTTGCTCATGATGGGCGAGGTGCTTCGCTTTTGTGACGTTGCCCGTGCCCTGCCGGACAGCGGTTTCTGGAAGTTCCTTTGCCACCACCAGTCGCATGCCGAATGGATCGGCTGCTCCCTGCACGACCTGATCCAGCCGTCGTTTTCGTTCCTGGTCGGTGTGGCGCTGCCTTTTTCCATCGCCAGCCGCCAGGCTCGCGGCCAGCCGCGCGGGCGCATGACGGTTCACGCCCTCTGGCGCGCGCTCGTCTTGATCTTGCTGGGGGTGTTCCTCCGCTCCACGCACGCGTGCTTGACGAACTGGACCTTCGAGGACACACTCACCCAAATCGGCCTCGGTTATGGCGCCTTGTTCCTGCTGGGCTTTCGCTCGCTGCGCGTCCAATGGATCGCGCTGGGGGCGGTCCTTTTCGGCTACTGGCTCGCCTTCGCGCTGTACCCGCTGCCCGGCGCGGACTTCGACTACACAAAAATGGGGGTGGACCTGAAGTGGCAGCAGGCCCATTTGCTCACCGGCTTTACCGCGCATTGGAACAAGAACAGTAACCTGGCTTGGGCCTTCGACACGTGGTTCCTGAACCTGTTTCCGCGTGAAAAGCCGTTCGCCTTCAACGGCGGCGGTTACGCCACGCTGAGCTTCATCCCGACATTGGGCACGATGATCCTTGGCCTGATCGCCGGCGGCGTCTTGCGCGACGAGCGCCGCAAGTCTTGGGACAAAATTAAGTGGCTGGCGGCGGCGGGCGTCATCGGCCTGCTGGCCGGCGCGGGGTTGGGCTGGCTGGGCGTGTGTCCGGTGGTAAAGCGCATCTGGACGCCAAGCTGGACCGTGTTCAGTGGCGGCTGGTGTTTCCTCCTGCTCGCCGGATTTTACACCCTTATGGATGTCCTGGAGCGCCGTGCCTGGGCCTTCCCGCTCGTGGTCATCGGTATGAACTCGATCGCAGCGTACGGCATCGCCCACCTGTTCGAGACCTTCATCGCCCAGAATCTCACGATCCACCTTGGCCGGAAATTCTTCGAGTTTGCCGGCGCGGCCTACGAACCGTTCTTCCACGGAGCGGCTGTGCTGCTGATCTTTTGGCTGATCCTGTTTTGGATGTACCGGCGAAAACTGTTCCTGCGGATCTAACAGTCCGGTCGCATGGAACCGGTGGTGTCAGTGCCAGTGAAGCGCCGCGTCTAATCGCGCCGCTCTCGGATGCTTGCCAAAATCTCCGCCACCACCCCCGCCCGTGGCTTCACGCCCTGCTGGCCTTGGCCGTGGATGCGCAAGGCGACGGCATTCGCCTCCTGCTCTTTCTGGCCAACGACCAGGATGTGGTGAACACGGGTTGCTTCGGCGCGCTGGATGCGGCCCATGAGCTTGTCGTTGCTGAATTCGAGTTCGGCGCGGACCTGCTGGGCACGCAGTTCATTCACGATGCCCTGGGCGTAGTCCATCTGGGCGTCGGTCACGGGCAGGACGCGCACCTGGTCCGGCGCGAGCCAGAGCGGGAAGTTGCCGGCGTAATGCTCGATCAGGAAACCGATGAAGCGCTCGTGCGTGCCGAGCGGCGCGCGATGGATGCAGAGCGGGGTCTTGT
>JAKCAB010000431.1 GCA_021839785.1 bacterium
CTGGCTGCGTGGGCGCCGCGGCTGATCTTCACGGCACAGGTCGCGGATTTCGACGGGGACGGCGCGGCGGACTTACTGCTGGCCACGGCCGAGGGATTGCTGCTGTTTGCCGGCTCGGACAAAGGCGCTTTCGACCGGCCGGGCCGGTGGGTGTGGCGCGCGCCGATGGCTCTGAAAAACGTCATGGCACTGACTTGCGGTGACATCGACCATGACGGCGACCTCGATCTCTTTCTCGGTCAATACAAGGTGCCCACGCTCGGCGCGATCCTGCGGCCGCACTATTACGACGCCAACGACGGCTATCCCGCGTACCTGCTGTTGAACGACGGTCACAGCAACTTCACCGACGCGACGGCCGCCGCGGGTTTGGAGAAGCTGCGTCGCCGGCGCACTTACGGCGCGTCGTTCGTCGATCTGGATGCCGACGGCAGCCTGGACTTGCTGGTGGTCAGTGACTTCGCCGGCGTGGATTTGTACCGGAACGGCGGCCACGGCCGGTTTAGCGACGTGACCCGCTCGTGGGTGGCCGAGCCGCACGCCTTCGGCATGGCCCACGCCTTCGGCGATTTCAACGGCGACGGCCGACTGGATTTTCTCATGTTAGGCATGAATTCGCCCACGGTGGACCGGCTCGAGCACCTCGGCCTCACGCGCCCCGACGCCACCGAAGACCCGTCGATGCGGCGGGCAATGACCTACGGCAACCGGCTGTACCTGGCGCGACTGGGCGGGGGTTTCGAGCAAACCGCGCTCAGCGACTCGATTGCCCGGTCCGGCTGGTCCTGGGGGCCGGCCGCAGCCGATTTCGACAACGACGGTTTCCCAGACGTGTACATCGCCAACGGTCAGGAGACCAAACAGACCGTGCACGACTTCGAGCCGGAGTTCTGGCTGCACGACATTTACATCGACGAATCGGTCGATGACGTCACCGCGAGCGCTTATTTCCTGAACAAGTTCACGCACACGCGGGGGGCCGGCTGGTCATACGGGGGCTACGAAAAGAACCGGTTTTACCTGAACCGCGCGGGCCGGAGCTTCCTCGAGATCGGCCACTTGCTGGGCGTGGCGCTGGAGGAAGATTCGCGCAATGCCGTGGCCGACGACCTAGACGGCGACGGCCGGCCCGACCTGCTGGTGACGACGTACGAGGTCTGGCCCACGGCGAAGCAAACCTTGCGCATCTACCGGAACACGCTCGCAGCCACCGGCCACTGGATCGGGTTCCGGTTTCGCGAAGAAGGTGGCGGGCGGTCGCCGGTGGGTGTGAGCGCGGAAATCCATTACGGCGAGCGGCAGGCGGTGCAACAAATCGCGACCGGCGAAGGCTTCCGCTCGCAATCCGCGAATACGGTGCATTTCGGGCTGGGATCAGTCGCCCGCGTGGACCGCACCACGATCGGCTGGCCGGGCGGGCGGACCTTGACGCTGCGAGCGCCGACGGTCGATCGCTACCACGTCATCCGCGTGCCAACGGGCGAATCCGCAACGCCGTGAAGGCGCCAGGCAAGCGGGCGCGGGCGAAACAGAAATTCGAGGCCCGAAAATGAACGCGCCCGGAGAGGCTCTCCGGGCGCTGCAAAACCAATTCAACCGACCGACGGCGCGGCGGCTCAGCGGTACAGGATGTATTGGGTCCGCTCCTTGTACCACGCGAAGTCCAGCCGGCCCTTGGCGTCGAAAGGACGCGTGGAGAAGGAGAATTTCACCGGATAAACGGAGGTGGCACTCTGCCATTTGTGGACCTCCGCGTGGCCGTCGGCGAACGAGAAGCCGCAGGCGCCATTGTGATACGAGGCCGGCAGGTCACCCCACTGGCTGGCGTTGATGTCCACAATAAAGAACGCGTCGTTGATCGAGTCGGGATGCTCGTCCACGGTGACCCAGGTACCCGTGGGGTTCGGCACGTCGCTGGTCCGGATGAACTGACGGTATTGACCGTTCGAGTACCAGCTCTGCCCGCGGGCGGTGTAGTCGTTCGGGTCGTTGTTCGACCGTCCGAAGAGGGCGCTCATGGAATTGCTGCGCAGCCGCTGGGTCCAGCCCTTGGCTCGCTGTGCCGGGCTGACGTACTTGTCGGCCGGGCATTTGTAGATGCCCAAGGCGTTGCCGGTGTAATTCGCCAGCACGCCGTTCTTGACCCAGTCCACGTTCGTGTTGCTGATGTCGTCCACACTGGTGCCGGCCCCCCACGTCATCACGTTGTTGACCCAGTTGTTGAACTTCTTGCTGGTGATGGCTTCCTCGGTGCCGGGGATGGTGAAGTTGTTCGGATAGCGTTCCGTGAAGTCACCCGTGTAGAGGTGGATGGCGAGCATGAGCTGTTTGTTGTTGCTGATGCAGGCGATGCCTTGGGCCTTGGCTTTCGCCCGGGCCAGCGCCGGCAAGAGCATGCCGGCCAGGATCGCGATGATCGCGATGACCACGAGCAGTTCGATCAGTGTGAAGCCGTGTCGCTGAGTACGTTGACGGTTTAGTTTCATAGCAGTGTTCAGGCGAACTACCGAAATCTGCGCCGCGGGCACGGAAAATCAAGCGCGACATGGCGGGTTTCACATGGTCTTTTCACCGCACATCGGAAGCGATGGGAGATGAGGGGCCGAAAGATTCGCGCCGGCGCCATCCCCACCTGCTGGTCCACCAGGCCCGGCTCCGCAGCGCCCTCCTGGCCACATCCTGACCTCAAAGCGAAAGCCGCGGAATCCACCAAGTATGGCCAGGTTGGTCTGGCGACGCGAACCCGCGTAGCTTGGTTCGGGGACGAGCAGGCATGAGCCGTTGGTGCGGCCATGTTTCGGTTTGCGTCGCGCGCGGTTCTCTGGCATTCACCCGGCACAGTATGCGTAGTCACTTTCTGGCGGCCGTGGTGGCCGCGATTGCCTGGGGATGCGCGGCACGGACGACCGCCGCGGCCGCGGCCGCGGCGCCGAGGCTGGTCCAGTGGCATTTCCTAGGCACGGCCCGATTGGCGCAGGACACCAATGCGGTCCGGCTGCGGGCGGTGCTCGCCCAATCCACCACCCGCGTCGTTCTGGAGCATGCCACCAGTCGCCTGGCCGCTGCCGCCACGACTGACGCCGCGGCGGCCACGACCTTGACGTGTCCATTGCTCGCTGACCTGCTCGCAGCCGAGTCGTTCGGCGAGGTGCGTGGCGGCACCGGGGTTCCCACGCAATGGCTGCTGGCGTTGCGCCTGCCTGCCGAGCGCGGCCAGCACTGGGCGACGAACTGGCCGGCGCTGGTCCGCGCGCTGGGCATGGCGAAGGGCCAGGCTTCGTATGCCGGCGGCTGGTTGGTGGGGGGAGTGGGCGCGAACGCTGCGGCCCCGGACTTGCAGCCGCTGCGCGCGCGCGTGGCCCAGGCCGGCCGGGCGGAGGCCTGGCTGGAAGGCGAGGCGAACTTGCCGCGGCTGGCCAGGACTTTCGGTTGGCCAACCAACGTGACCTGGCCTCAAGCGCACTTCGCCGTGACGGGTCGCGGCCTGAACGTGCGCACAACGGCGCGGCTGGCCTTCGACCACACGCTCGATCTGCCGCTCGAAGCGTGGCGCATCCCCACGAACACGGTCCGCGAGCCGCTTTTGAGTTTCACCGCGATCCAGGGTCTGCGGCCTTGGTTGACCGGGCAGTCCGTGCTGGCTGAACTGGGACTGCCGGCGCCCAACCAAGTCTTCGTCTGGGCACAGTCGCAGGTGCCTTACCAGACCCAGCTCGCCTGGGCGATGCCCAACGCGGTGGAGCGCATCGCCGCGCTGCGGACCCGGCTGCTGCCCGTCGCCCGCGCGCACGTTCCCTGGTTGAACCTGGGCCGGGTGGAGTACGACACCAACTCGCATCGCGTTTCCTGGCTGGGCTTCCCGGTGATCGTGCCGTTCCTCAATCCCGCCCCCGACGCTGGCTTCGTCGAAGCCGGGATTTTCCCGGTCGTGAATCCGAAGGCGACGGTGCCCCCCGAGCTTTACGCGCAAATCCTCGGCCGGAAAGAACTGGCGTATTACGACTGGGAGCTGACCCAGCCGCGACTCGCGGACTGGCTGGTGCTCCAGACTCTCCAAGGCATGGTTGCCGGCTACGCGCCCCCGCTGACCAACCGGGTGATTCTGTCGTGGCTGCAGGA
>JAKCAB010000034.1 GCA_021839785.1 bacterium
CCGCGAGTTGCTCGCGCCGGGCACGGCGGTGCTGGTGGTCGGTGAGGTCAATCTCGGCGACGACAAACCGAAGCTTTTTCCGGTGGAGATACTGCCGTTGGAAGATGCGCCGCGGAAGTACACCACGCAGGTGCATCTCCGCCTTCGCGCGGCTGACTTTACGAGCGAGAAGCTGCGGACGACGCGCGACCTGGTGGCGGCGCATCGCGGGAAGTGCCCGCTCTTCCTGTGCCTGACCCAGCCCGGCGGCGAGATGGTGTTTGTGGAGGCGCATAACGAATTTGCCGTGCTGCCGTCGCTGGCGTTGCAGCGCGCCGTCGAAGAATTGCTGGGGCCGGAGGCCTATTACGCGAAGGTCGATCTGTCCTTGCCGCCCAAACCCCAGCGGCGCTGGGAAAAGCGCGAGTCAAACGGCAATGGCGGGGCCTGAACCGCGCTTGCGTTCGCGCCCCGGCCGGCACAATTTGCCGCCAACATATGATCAACCGCCGCCATTTTCTGAGTCGCACCGCTGCCTTGACCGCCGTTTCGTTGCTGCCCGCCTCGCTGTGGGCCGCCAGTCCGAAACGCGACCTCAAGAAGGCGATGATGTACGGCACCATCGGCTTTCCCGGTTCGGTGCTCGACAAATTCAAGGCGCTCAAGACCGCCGGCTTCGACGGCGTCGAGGCCGAGAGCCACATGAACGTGGCCGAAGCACTCAAGGCGCGCGACGTAGTCGGATTGCCGATTTGCAGCGTCTGTTGCTCCACCCATTGGGCCAAGCCGCTCTCCTCGCCGAAAGCCGAGGTGCGCGAAGCAGGGGCGAAAGGCATCGCGCAGGCGCTGCGCGAGGCGCACGGCTACGGCGCGACCTCCGTGCTGGTGGTGCCCGGCGTGGCGCGGGATGGCGCCAACTACCGGGAATGTTGGGACCGCTCGACCGCCGAGCTGCGCAAGCTCGTGCCGCTGGCCGGCGAACTCAAGGTGCGCATCGCGATCGAGAACGTCTGGAACGATTTCATTACCGACCCCAAGGAAGCGGTGCGTTACGTGGACCAGTTCGCCAGCCCTTGGCTGGGCTGGCATTTCGACACCGGCAACATCCTCTACTACGGCGACCCGGCCACCTGGATCCGCACGCTGGGCAAGCGCATTTCACGGGTGCACATCAAGGAGTACAGCCTCGAACTGGCCAGGCAGGACAAGTGGAAGGGCTTCGACGTGAAACTGCTCGAAGGCTCGAACCAATGGCCGGAAATTCTCCGCGCCTTCGACGACATCGGCTACCGCGGCTGGTTCATTTCCGAAATGCCCGGCGATCAGACGAAAGACCTGGCGGCGCTGAAGGATTTCGCTGCCCGGATGGACAAGATCATCGCGATCTGAGCGCCCGCACCGGGGCTATTGGCCGCGGACGATTTTCTCCGCGCGCCGATACGAGCCGAGGTTGAAGGCGCGCGTGTAACCCAGCCCCTTCAAAGTGCGTTTCGCCAGCGCGCTCCGGCCTCCGCTCAAACAATGCAACAGCAGCACGGTGTCCTTGTCCGGCACTTTGGCAGCGATGCGCTCCGCCAGTTCGCCCAGTGGGATGTTGATCGCACCCGACAAGTGGTGGGACCCGAATTCCTGTGGGCTGCGCACGTCGATGACTTTCGCGCCTTGCTTCAAATGCTCGCGGGCGGCGGTCGCACCCACCAAGCTCAATTGCTTCCACCCCAGGAATGCGGCAATTCCACCGCCGCCGACCAGCACGGTAACCCAATCCATGCGCGTCACCTTGCGGCACCTGCGCCCCCCCGGCAAGTGCAACCGCCGGTTTGCGCCGGCGTTGGGAGGAATGCGGCCGGTTCGTCAAGGCCGCTTTAAGGCTTTCCCGGTCTTCCACGAATTCATAAACATCCTCCGCGCGCTCCATGACAACCACAGCGATCAAGCCACAATCCATTAGAGCCGGCCGGCGGCCAATCGTTATGCGCCGGTCGCGATTCCGGGCCAGCCTCCGTTCCCTTCGATGAACCCGCCCGTCCACATCGAACTCCTCCCGCTCGGCCGCACTTTGGAAGCGATTCCCGGCACGCCGCTCTCCGACCTGCTGTTCGCCCAAGGCGTCGAGTTTCCCTGCGGCGGTCGCGGTCGCTGCAAAGGCTGCCGGGTCCGCGTGCTCCGCGGCGAATTGCCGGTCACGCCCGAAGACGAGCGTCTGCTGTCCGCGGCTGAGCGCGCCGCCGGTTGGCGGTTGTCCTGCCGCGCGCGGGCGGATGCCGATCTCACCCTCGAACTCGCCCAATGGGAGGCGGCGATTCTCAGCGACGACACGCGCGTCGAGTTCGCGCCGCGTGACGGCCTCGGTGTGGCCGTGGACCTCGGCACCACCACGCTGGTGGCGCAGTTGCTCGATCTCCGCACCGGCAACGTCCTCGCCGTCCGGACGGCCTTGAACGCGCAGGCCCAGCAAGGCGCGGACATCATGAGCCGGATCGAGTTCGCGCTGACTGGCGACGGCCAGGCGCGGCTGCAAGGCTTGATCCGCGACCAAATCGGTTCGCTCATCGGCGAACTGATGACGTCCGCGCCTGCGGGCCAGTCGCTGCAAGACGTGGTCGTGGTCGGCAACACAGCGATGCACCACTTGTTCTGCGGCGTGCCGGTGGCGCCGCTCGCGCACCACCCGTTTGAGCCCAACGACGACGGCTTGAAGGTCTTTACCGCAGCAGAACTGGGTTGGGCGGCGGCGGGCGTGGCACAGATCCACTTCCTGCCTTGCCTGGGCGGCTTTGTCGGGAGCGACATTTTGGCGGGCATCATCGCCACCGGCATGCATGAGCGCGAGCAGCCGACCGTGCTGGTGGACCTCGGCACAAACGGCGAAATCGTGGTCGGCAACCGCGACCGTCTGCTCTGCGCCTCGACCGCGGCCGGCCCGGCCTTCGAAGGCGCGCGTATCTCGATGGGCATGCGGGCGGCGACCGGCGCCATCAGCGCAGTCACGCTTCGCGACGGACGGTTAGCCTGCCAGGTGCTGGGCGGCGGCGAACCACGCGGCGTTTGCGGCAGCGGTCTGGTGGATGCCGTGGCGTGCGGACTCGATCTCGAATGGGTCAAGCCCTCGGGCCGCCTCGCGAACGGCGCGTCGTTGCCGCTGCTCGCCCCGGTGCAGCTCATCCAGTGGGACATCCGCGAGCTGCAACTGGCCAAAGGCGCGATCGCCGCCGGCATCCGGCTTTTGATCGAGCGTTGGGGTGTCCGGCCCGCGGACTTGGCGCGCGTGTACCTGGCGGGCGCGTTCGGCAACTATATCAGTCGCGCGAGCGCCCGGCGGATTGGGCTGATCGACTTCCCGAGCGAACAGGTCGAGCCGGCGGGCAACACCGCCTTGCGCGGCGCGAAACGGGCGTTGTTCGGCCTGCCGGAACCGGGCGCTGAGTTCGCCGAACTGCGTCGCTGCACCGAGCACTTGTCGCTCAAGGACGACCCGCAGTTCCAGGAAGTGTACGTGGAAGAAATGGGCTTCCCGGCGGGCGCGTGAAGCGGCCTGGCCTTGGGATGCCAGGACTGGTGTTCCGGGCCGAAACCTTTCGAAATCGCCGGAGCAGGTTCTTGGCACACAATCTGTCGCAATTGCGACAGATTGTGTGCCAAGTTGCCCAGGAAGCTTCAGACGAATTGCGAACCAGCTTGCCGCCCCTGAGCTGGGTTGGAACAAGCCAAGTTTGCGGTCAGAGCCGCGGGAGAAGCCGGTTCTCCAAAACACGATTCACGGAAGGCTGCCGGGAGACGGCAACCCGCGGAGATCAATCAGCGCCACAGTCTCGTGCCGGCGACCGGTGTGGAACTGGATGTAGTGCCCCTGCCGGTCGAAGGAAGCGTGCGGGTGCACGCGCACGGTGTCGCGCAAGCCGGTCGCCAGCAGGCGGACGCTGCCCGTCGCGGCCTCGACCAACCAGAGCCGGCCGTCGAAATCGTCCGTCACGATCCAGTGGCCATCCGGGCTGGCGGCGGCGTGCCAGTACCGGCCTTCGCGGACCATCCGCGCTTCGCCGGATTTGTTCACCAGCATCACGCCGAGCTTGTCGTTCACCATTGTCATGTCGCCCGTGCCCGCGACCCAGGCCTCGTGCGTGACCCA
>JAKCAB010000301.1 GCA_021839785.1 bacterium
CGAGAAAGCCGATGATGAGGCCGGCGATCGGCGACGTGATCATCGGCATCACCACCTTCCAAAGCACGCCGCCGCCCAGCCACCAATGCTGCGGGCTGGCTTTGGACCAGATGATCACGCTCCAATTGTTGTGCGCCGCCGCCAGGCAGCCGCCGCACAGACCGCCCACCAAGGCGTGCGAGGAACTGGAAGGCATCCCAAACCACCAAGTGATCAGGTTCCAGACCACGGCACCCCAGAGCGCGCACAGCAGCACCTGGGTGGTGACCACCTGCGCGTCCACGAGACCGGAGGCGATCGTCTGGGCGACGGCGGTGCCCCACAACGCGCCCGCCAGATTCGTGAACGCGGCCAGCACGATCGCCTGGCGCGGCGTCAGCACCTTGGTGGCCACGACGGTGGCGATGGAATTGGCGGTGTCGTGAAAGCCGTTGATGAACTCGAACACCAACGCGATGGCGATGACGGTGAGGATCAGGGTCATCCGCGGAGTCCGGTTAGGAGTTTTTCAGGATGATCAACGTGACCACGTTCCCGGCATCGCGGCAGCGGTCGATGATTTTTTCCATCAACTCGTAAAGGTCCTTCACGATCAGCGCTTGGAGCGGATCGCGTTTGCCGCCGTACAGTTCGCCCAACAACTCCACCATCAACTTGTCCGCCTCGCCCTCGATGTACTGGAGGCGGTCGTTCAACTCCTTGGACTTCTGCAAGTCCTGCAGGCGGTGGAGTTGTTTGACCATCGCCACCACCACTTCGGTGGCGCGGGCCAGCAAATCGGCCTGGGGCGTGAAGTCGATGTCGCGCAACCGCTCGGAAGCGACGTGGAACCGCTCGGCGAATTTTTCCACCGCCTTGGGAATTTTGTAGAGCGCGCGCGACAACGCTTCGATGTCCTCGCGCTCCAGGCCGGTGACGAACGTGTTCACCAACTCCTCGCTGATCCGCTCGGCGATCTTCTTTTCCTTGCGCCGCGAAATGACGAAATCCTCCAGGCTCTTCGCGGGCGACCTTAGCAGGTCGCCCAGGAGGCGAACGCTGGCATGGGCCTCCTCCGCGCTGGATTCCAGGAGCGCGATGAACCGGTCTCCCTTGCCGAAAATCTGTGTCAGCGAGAACATCCGCCCCTTGTCACACAACCGTAACGTTCTTGCACGCAGAAACTACCCATAACGCCCTGCGATCAAAGCTTGAAGCGCGTCTGAAAGCCGCCGAATTGGGCGGGGTTTAGGGGCTCCCCCGGCTCGCGTCGGCGCGCAAGCCGGTGAGCCGCGAACCGTCCGGCTTCACAAGCCGGGCACAGCATTCCCAGCCCAGGTTGTTCTGGGTGATCTTGAGCAGGATCGAGTTCCAGCCGGCGCGCAACTTGACGCTGGCCTTGTCGGAGCCAGGCGTCAGCGGACGGGCGATGTTGTGGGCATAGACCGGCTTGCCGTTCAGCCAGACCTTCACGCCGTCGTCGCTGCCCAACTCGAGCACCGCCGGCTGCTCCGTCTCGGAATAAACGCCGGTCCGCAAGTACGCGACGCATTGCTCGCCGCCGTAAAGCTTGAGCAGGTCGAGCAGCCACGGCCGGGCCGAATCGGTGCCCACCGGCATCAACCGCCAGTTCGCGGTCTCCGGCGCGGTCTCCGGCGCAAACGCAATGTCGAACAATGCGGCGTAATCCTTGCCGCTTTCGCGGTACGGACCGGCAACCTGCCAGGCAGTGACGTAATCCGCGAGCGCCTCGATCTGCTTCAACGCCGCCTCGACCGCCGCCTTCTGGCCGGCGTCTTTCGTCACGGCCAGCACCTTTTTCAAGGTTGTCTCGGCCAGGTCGCGGTTGGCGCCGGAAACGGCCTTGGCGATTTGCGTGGCCGCCAGGGCGGCCTCCGCCTGCACGGCCGGGTTGTCAAGCAGCGGCGTGACCACCGCCAGCGCCGCGGGATCGACCACCGTCGCCAGGCCCGCCAGCACCGCGCACTTTTCCTCCGGCCGGTCCGCCACGGCCAGGATTTGCTGCAACAATGCCAGCGGCGGCTGGCCAGTAACGCGCGCCGTTTGCTCATCGGTGGCCAGCCGAACGTAGCCGCGCACCGCCAACGCGCGGAAGTTGACCTCCGCCGCGTCGCGCGCCAGCGCGAGCAAATCGGGCAACACTTCGGGATCGCGACTGTCGCACAACGCGCGCACGCCGCCTTCGCGCACGACCGGATTGGCGTCTTTGACCGAGGCGCGCAGCGCGGCGCGGACCCGCGGGTCCACCAGACCGCTGCAAACCTGGAGCAACGCGGCCCGGCCTTCGGCACTCCCGGTGCCGCTCACGCCTGCCACGATCGGCGCGACGTCAAGTTGGCCAGTCGAGCGCTGGCAGACTGCGGCCAAGGCGTCCGCCGCCTCGGTGCGCGCGCCTTCGCTCTTTGCCGTCAACACCAGTCGCGTCAAGGCGCCGACCTGCCGGGCATCGGCCAGCGCCGCCAAAGCTCGCAGGCAAGCGCGTTGGCTCGCGTCGTCGCCCGAACTGGCGAGTTCGAGCAATTTTGGCACCGCGGCGGCGTCGGCCCGACCCCCCAAGGCGCGGACCGCCTCAGCCTGAACGGCGGGTTTCGCGGACGCCAATTGCGCGAGCAGTGCCTGCGTCACCTCGCCGCGCCGCAGCACCAGCAATGCCTCGCGTCCGGCTTTCTGAATCGCCGCTTCGGGAGAGGCGGCGGCCTCGAGCAACGCGCCGGTGGCTTCCGCGCCCGCCAGGTTGCCCAACGCCGAGATAGCCGCCAACCGCACGGCGGGTTCGGCGCTGTTGGCAAAGGGCAGAATCGCGCTGGCTGCCGACGGATCGCCGCGTTGATCCAAGGCCGCAATCAGCGAGGCTTGGACGGGCACCGGCACCTTCGGCAGCAGCGCCGCGAGTTTCAGCGTGGTGTCGTCGCCCGGCAGTTCGCGGGCGAGTTGCAGCGCGGCGACTTGCTTCGGGCCGTCCTCGCCCTGGATCGCGGCGAGAGCCAAGCCAGCGCCATCGGCACCGGCGGCGAGGACCAAGCCGCGGAAGGCCGCCGTGCGGACAAAGTCCTTTTCTTTGGAACCGACCAGCATCTCGAACACCGGCCGCGCGGCGGCGCCGTTGCCTTCCTCGACGAATCGCTTGGCGCAGGCCAGCAAACCGTCCACGACCGCGCCGCGGAACGGCTCCTTGGCCGTCGGCAACGCGCTCAACAACGCCGGGAGCGCCGCGCTACCGCCGATTTTTCCCAACGCCGCGGCAGCCGCGCGCGCGACCTCCGGGTTGGCATCGCTCAAAAGGCCTCCCAGCGCCGGCACGGCCTTGGCCTCGCGGCGCACGCCCAGCGAGGTGATGAGGCCGACTTTCGCCAGGCCGTCGGCCTTGGGCAGCGCGTCGATCAAGGCCTGGCCGGCTTCGGGCGCGGGCATGGTTTCCAACACCTGCCGCGCCGATTGCGCCAGTTGCGACTCGCCGGTGAGCCACCGGGCCACCGCCGGCACCGAGCGCGCGGTGCCGATGCGCTGCAAGCGGTCGAGCGCGGCGCCGACGGCTTGCGGATTGCTGCCGGTCTGCAGCGTCTGGATCAACTGCGCCTCCTCGTCGGCGTCGGCGGCACGGAGGAACACCGGTCCGGCCAGCACGGCCAGGCCAAATGCGAGGGCAAGTCCGAAGGTATGTTTCATGGAAGAGCTGAATTTCATGGCGGGTGCAAGTTCGAGGTTTCTGTCGGGGCTTAGACCCGCCACGGCGGACGTTGGGAAAGCGACAGCAGGCGGTTGGCTTCGTCGTCGCCGATGAACTCCATGCGCTCCGGATTCCACTTCAACGGGCGCTGGAGCTGTTTGACCACGCCGCCGAGCAGCAACGCCGTCGCCGAGTGTTGCGCGATGTCCGCGTCGCAAATCGTCTTTTTCCGGCTCCGCACGCATTCGAGGAAATTCCCGGAGTGGCTGTCGGCGTGGTACAGGTGCAGGTCGTCCGGTTTGATCGGCTCGCGCACGATGTCGGCCGGCGTGGACACGAGGTTGCCGCGGTCCACGGTGATGCGGCCTTCCGTGCCCACGAAACTGACGCCGCCGTCCATGCCCACCTTTTCGTCCGGGTGCGGCCGGCC
>JAKCAB010000474.1 GCA_021839785.1 bacterium
GGGCGAGAGTAGGCAACATAGCTTTTAGTACCTGGCGCGGCGTCCCGGAGCGACGTTCGCGCGCCATTCTTTTCGCGCCAAGACGGGCCGGCTCACAAGCGAAATGACGCGCCGGCGGAGCCGCTACGGGCGACGCGGGTTGGACACCCGCGCTCCGGCGAAATGACGCAACGATGAATCTCCTGGCAGCGGCTCGCGAGTTGGACCCCCGTGCGCCTGCGCTCCGGGTTGACACCCGGCCAGGCGGGACCACCGGCATTTGTTCCGCGCGCTGGACGGCCGGCGTCGATCCGCTCAGGATCGCGGATATGTCCTGCACGGAATTCTCGCGGTTCTGGGTTTCGGCACCGGCCCGGCAGCGTCGGCTGGGGAGCGTTCTGTTCGCGGCGTGCGCCCTGCTCAGCCTCACGGCGTGCCGGTCGCCCGGCGGCGGGCATGCCTCCGTGATCATCAGCGGACAGTCGCTCGACAACATCCGCGCGACCGCGACGGCGGTCTTCAATTCGGCAGGCTATTCGCTGGCCACCAGCACGCCGGACGAAATGACGTTCCAGAAGCTGGGCAGTCTTGGCGATGGCATTTTGTACGGCGGCTGGGAAGCCAAGGGCGTCATGAGCCGCGTGCGCGTGCGGTTCGCGCCTTATGCCGACAAGGATTACCAACTCGTGGCCACCGCCTACACGGTGCGCGACGCGGGCGACAGCGTCTTCGAAGAGGAGAACCGGAAGCTGGTCCTCAGCCGCGGCAGCTATCAAAAGCTGCTCGACGAAATCAAAAAGCGGGTGGAGCAAGGTCCGCCGGCCGCCCCCGCCCCCAAGCCCTGATCGTCGCCGCCAACGGGATTGCAGGCGCTGACGTGCTGCCGCTGGAGCGTGCCGGCGTCACCGCCACGCCCATGCCGGCTGGGAAGCCAGCTTTCGACAAAGACATTGGGTCGGTTGTCCGTACCCAAAGCCGGTTAGGAAACCGGCGCGCCGGCTACAGCCGCGGCGGTTCGGGCTTGATCGGCGGCTGGAAGCTCAGCAGGCCCTTGACGCGCGTCTGGCGCTTGTACACCTCGCCGCCGCAGGTCACGTACAGTTCGTCGCGGTTCGGCCCGCCGAAGCAAACGTTCGAGAGCCACGCCTTCCGCGGTTTGCTGATGATGCCGTTCACGCGGCCCGCCTGGTCGCAAAACTGCACGCCCAGTTCAGTCGCCACGTAAAGCCGGCCCGCGGTGTCCACGCACAAGCCGTCCGCGCCGCTGCCGTTCGCACCGTCCGGCACGTGGAGGTAAAAATAGCGCTGTTTGTGCGCGAGCGAGCCATCGGGCTGGATCTGGTAACTGAAAACAAACTGCCCGCGCGTGTCCGCCACGAGCAACAGGCTTTGGTCGGGTGTGAGGCAGACGCCGTTGGCGAAGCCGATACCGCCCTTGTCCACGACGCGCTTTTCGCCGGTCGGCAGGACCAGCCAGATTTGCTGGTGGTCCGGGTCGGTGACGTAAAACCGGCCCGCGCGGGTGACGGTGAAATCGTTCGAATCGAGGCCCTCGGCAATGACGCTAGCCTTCGCGTTTTCGTCGTAAGCGACGAGTTGTTGGCGCCGACCCGCACAGGCGTAAAGGCGACCGTCCGGGCCGAACTTGAGGCCGCTGGCGCCGCCGGTGTCCTCGGCAAACACGCTCACCGTGCCGTCGAGCGCGACCTTGAAGATTCGGTTTTTCGGGACATCCACGAAGAAGACTTCGCCGCGGGCGTTGGCGGTCGGGCCTTCGGTGAATTCCTGGCCGGTGCTGACGAGTTGCCACTCCGAGCCGGGCGCGAGCACTTCGGTGACCACTGGCGCCTTCGATTTGCCTTCCGGGTTGGCGACGATGGGCGCCGGCCAGTCGCGCCAGAGCCAGCGCACGGCGTCGGGGAAGATCGCGGTGGCGTGCTTGCCGCTGTGGCCGCCGTCGCCCCAGACGTGCGCCACGTCGTAACCGGCGAACACCAGCGCGCGTTCCATCTCCTGGTTCGCCATCCACCAATCGCCGCCGTAGATGTTCAGATCGTTGGCGCCGTCCTGGAGGAAAATGCGGATCGGCTTGGTCTCGGTCTTGCGAATCAGCGTGGGGTAATCGTTGCCGCCGCGCAGGCCCACGTAAGTGCCGATGCTGCTGAACACGCGCCGGAAGGCGTCGGGCCGCTCCCACGCCACGGTGAAGGCGCAGATGGCGCCGCTGCTGGCGCCGGCAATCGCGCGGTCGTTGCCGTTGGTTGAAAGGTTGAGCTGATGTTTCGCAGCGACGAATGGCAGCAACTCGTCGAGGAGGAACCGCGCGTAATTGCCGCCCAGGCCGTCGTACTCGTAGCTGCGATTGAAGCGGTCGAGCGCATCCGGCGAAAGCGCCTTCACCCGGCCGTGCATCACGAACACGCCGACCAGCGGCGGGAGTTCCTTCCGTGCGATCAGGTTGTTGAAGACGTTCGTGGCGCGGTACTGGAGGCCATCCTGGAAGACCATGACTGGCGCGGGCTTCGCGGGGTCGAGTTGCTTGGGCACATAAACCCAGTAATCGCGGGTCGTGCCGGGGAAGACGCGGCTTTGGTCGAACACGCCGTGGAACACGTCGCCTTGGGGCACGCCTGGCTGCGGCTCCGAATCGGGGCCGGGCACGTAGTCGTCGGCCGCGCGCAGCGGCGAGGAAGCGAGCAGCGAAAGCGCCAACAGGACCGTGGACAATTCGTGGTGGATGGGTCTGTGCATGGCGGAGAGTGTCGCTGGGAACGTGGGCCGTCAAACGAGGTCGGCGCTGGCAAACTCCAAGTTTACCGGCCTGGACGAATCGCCGGGCGTCAGCGTTTACATTCCCGCCAAAGCCAGACCTTGGATGATCCGCCTCGCAATCTCGCGTCGGCGGGCGAGGGTGACCGTTCCGCGACGTCGGCCAAGCCTGGCTTTGTCCACGGTGTAGAGCAGATCACACCGACACAGAGTCTTGAGGTCCAAGCCGTCGGCTGCGTCAAGCACCACCTCGTTGGCCCGCGGCTCGCGCTCATTGCCAGGCCGCATCGTGCGACAACCAAGCACCACCAGTTCCGGCTTCGCGTCGATGCGCGCCTGACAGGACACCAGCACGCACGGGTGTTCGCCGAAGACGTCGGCGGTGTAGATGTCCCAGGCCTTCAATCGGCCACCTCGATGCGCTGAGCCCCCATCAAGCGCTCGATCTGTGCCCGATCGTCATCGGGTTGGCGGTAAAGGGCGCGTGCCTTGGTGGACGGCAGTGGGTTCACGGCGGTCAGGCGAGCCGAGGTCTTCCGATGCGCATTGGTGACTTGCGGGAGGCCCAAAGCCAGCGCCTGGCTGAGGACTTCTTCCCTGCTGAGGCCGGTCGCTTGGGCGGTCCGGCTTACTTTGCGGGCCAACTTCCGATCCACCGGCAAGGAGTAAACAGCCGTCGGCATGTCCGTAGCCTAAGACGGCTCCAAGTCCGGTCAAGCGGTTGAATCGCTTCAGCGGCTGAAAGCCTGGCTGGGAGGGGAACTGAGCCGACGCGGAGCGCGGCCCTGTCGATCTTTTGCGCCGCGAAACGCGGCTTGCGACCGGAAGCCGACTTGTGCCACTGTGCGGACATGAAGCCAAGACCGGCAGTTGAACGCGGGGCAATGAGGTTCAACCCTTAAACGCGGTGGGGAGGCTGCATGACGACGATCGAGATTCTCATCCGATCCGTCACCGTGTTGGCGCTGGGGAGCTATTTGTACCTTAAGCACCGGCAGCGGCTGCGCAGCGAGTCGTGGCGGCCCGACGAGGCGGACTGGACCGGCAAGGCCCTTGACACGGCGACCCTCAAGCCAACCGTGGACCGCGTTCGCCGCAACCCTCTCGCCGCGCGGCTGCCCGTTTTTGCGTCGGGCTTTCGCAACACCCTGATCAGGCTGGCGAGACAGGCCTTATCCCGGCTGGCTTATTTCCAGTGCGAAGATTTGGACCGACGGGGCCGCTTCCATCATTCCTGACAAATCGCCAACCCATGCCGGCAATTGCCTTCATTTCGTGCGGTCGTCCTGGTCTCGACAGAACCCATGCGAATTGAACGTGGAATCCCGCGGAACGGACTTGCCCATGA
>JAKCAB010000372.1 GCA_021839785.1 bacterium
CCAAAGCCAGTCGCTGTCGCGCGTCCAAAAGTAGTGCTCGGCCGCCGCCCAGAGCGCGAAACCGTGGTGCAGGTTGTAGCCTTGGGCGGTGTAAGGGTCGGGGCTGTCCGGATACGCCGCGTAAAACACGCCGTTGGTGCTGCGGAAATTGCCCGGCAACCCTTTCACGCTCTGGTTGGCCAGGAAGGTTTCGATCAACCGCCCCGCCGCGTCGTGCTCGCCGCGCATGTCGAGCGCGCGCGCCACCATCATCGTCTCGTTGCAGAAATTCTTGTACCCGTGCGTGGCGGCGCCGTGCTCGGCCAGGTGCGTGACCGGATCGAGATCGGTCGAGATCAGGACGTGCCAGAGGTTGGCTTTGAAGAAGCGATTCAGCCACGGCTCCGGCGTCTCGATCGACAGGCTTCGCGCCGCGCGGTCGCGCCAGTACCGGACCACCGAATCGTGGAGGTTTGTGAAACTGAGTGCGCCCAACGCCGCGGCCTCGGACGCGTCGAGCAACTCGACGTACGGCACGAAGCAATCGACCGTGCGCGCCTCGCCATGCTGGAGTTGGACGCGATACCGCACCGCCTCGCGCGCCGCGTTGGCGGGTCCGGCCGGCACCAACACGCCCAGATCGAGTTCGCCGTGGCCGGCGGTGTCGAACCGGCAACGCACCGGCACGAACCCAGGTCGGTTGTGGCCATCCGACGGTCGGGTGAGCAAGAGCGTTCCGTCCACGCCCAGGTGGCAGGCCAGGGGATGATTTAGCTCCATCCAAAGCCAGGCCGTGCGCGGCGCAGGCGCGGTGTTCGTCACGCTGAAACGCGTCGCCAGCACCAGCGGTTCCGTGCCGGTCTGGCTCTCCAGGCGCGCCAGGTCCACGGTGAGCGGCGACGCCACGCTGGTTTGCGACCAGGCAAGGCCGCCGTCGCGCCAGGCACAATGCACCACCGGCAACCAGCCGTCTTCAAGTTGACGCGTGACCGCGGGCACCCCGTCGCCGCCCAGCACCGGATGTTCGCCGGTGAAGAAACGAAAACGCAGCGTGTCCCATTTCCGCCACGGGCTGGCATCCGCGTCTGGCCCGGGCGAGCGCAGGCTGTCGGCGAACAGGACGACCTCGCCGCGCGGTTCGAGGGCGATTTCCTGGCGGAGATTGGGCGCGCCCAAAAAACAGTACTGCGGTGGCTTGGCCGGGAAGGCGCGGCTGGCCTGGGCGAAAGTCTGCTCGGGCATCCGCGCCACCGTCTCCGCGATGGTGCCGGTGGGCCAGGCGCCCGCGGGCGGCTTCCGGTCTTGGAACGTCAGCGGCTTTTCCGCGTCCGAGACGAACACCCCGAGGTCGCGCACGAACAGGCCGCCCGCGCGCAACACGTCATCCACGAACACGCTGAAACTCCGCGTTGCCCCGCTGCGGAAAACCACGTAACCGCGGTCCGGGCTGAGCCGGTCCGGCGCGTCGGCGTATTCCACCTCGACCGTGGCGGTGTTCGTGCCGGCCGGATTCACCGCGAGCAGGCGGCCGTTGCGGGCCTCGAACCTCGGCGCCCACTCGCCGGGCACGGTGGTGCGCACGCCCCATTCAAAGCGCAATCGGGCGCGACGCCGCACGGCGTCCGAGTACGCGGCCACGCGCAGCAGGCGCACGTCCTGCGCGCAGGTGATGCGGAATTTGTAGGTCTGGCGGAAATCCAGGCCGGTCCGCTTCACGCCCGGCACTTCGCTGGCGTCCAGCGGCGCAAAGCGGAAGCTCAATGTGGCGCCGTGGGTGGCGACGGTCGCCCGCGCTGCGGTCCATTCGCCGTTGAAAGGGTCGTCGAGTTTCATCCAACCGCCGGTGCCGTTGTCGGGCCAGATGCGATGCCACCACTCGAGCCTGATGCTGTCGGCCGCCGGCGGGTCATCGGCAAACGTCAATGCGACCGTCCGCACCGGCCGGGGCTGTTGCCATTCGAGGTGGAGGGCGACCGCCTTCAACAAGGCGACCGGCGCGGCGTTGGTGTCCGCCGCGAGCGACGAAACATCGACGTGCGCGGCGGGCGATTCGGGATCCACCACGCTGAGCCAGCCGTACGCCGCGAGATTGGCGGGCGGTGTGGGCGGTTCGGCGGTCCGGCCTGCCAGTGCAAGCCAGCATAGCAGCCAGGCGAGCGCGAGGAATCGGTTCACTCACCAAGGGTTTAAGCGTAAACCGGGGCGGCTGCCAAGCAAAGCTACGGCTGCCTTGGCTCGCCGGGCGTTCCGCGTGCCGGTAGAAGCCGCGCCCACGCCCCGAGCGTCAGGCCTGCCACCTGCCTTTTAGCTCATTCCGGCACCCCCAGCACGCGGCAGATGTGCCGGGCCAGATGCTCGTCCACTTCCGTGTGACGCGGGACCGGTTGCTGTTTACCGGTGACCGGATTGAGGTAGAGATCGTGGCGAGCGCCAGCGCGCAGAAGCAAGCACCCCGCGGCGGTCAACCGCCGCACAAGCGCACGGCGCTTCATACCGTGATTTCTTTGAGTGCGTAGTCTGCCGGCACGTCGTCGAGCATCATCAATTGGTAGGCGTCCCGCAGGTTCTCTTCGAGCTCCTTGAGCGTCCGTCCCTGGGTCATGATGTCGGGAAATTCACGGAGGCGTCCGAGCCAGAATTTGTCGGATTTCCAATAGATCATCGTCAACCTCTGCTCGCTTCGCTTTGGCATGAATGAAGGTTCGACGAACGACCCTGCCAATCAAGTCAAAACCAAAAAGGCTCCCGCCTCGGGGTTAACAGGGAGTTGACCGATGTTCGGTCCCACGGTCCCGTGCCGCTGGATTCCGGGTGTGGCGGCGGCCCGCCGGACAGCACACGCCAGCGGCGTATGCTCCCCACATTCCCTTGTCGAACCCACATGACTACAAAAAAGGGGACCGGGCTTGCGCCCGGTCCCCGTGAGAGTTTAGCCCGCAGGCTTACTTCTTGATCCGGCCGAAGAGCATGGCCTCGGTGGGCTGGAACGTGTACGGGCTGGTGGCCCCCGTCACGTCCTGCCACGGGCCGGTCACCGCCGGCGCCGCCTGGAGCGTGCCACCGCCGGTCCACTCGACCGTGATGCTGCCATCCGCGTTCTTCTTGATGCTGGTGAACTCCGGCTGCTCCGGAGTGACGCCCGTCGCCGGGGTGAGGAGCAGGAAGTCCCAGTCGCCACTGCCGTCATTGTAACGCAGCGTTGTGGTTCCGCTCAGGTCGAGCTCCACAATACTGTTGGTGGTCGCCGCGTCCTTCAACGGCAGCAAGGCGTTGTTGCCCCAGCCGCCCGGCGCCGAAGCGTCGAACACGCCCAGGACCGTCGCCTGGCCGCCGCTCACTTTGGCCAGGTTGCCGTAGATGTGGTCGCCCGCAGTGCCGCTGGAGAGGGCCGCATAGACGTTGTACTTCCCGGCCGGGAAGTTGCGCGTGTAGTTGAACCAGTGCGCGCCGCCCATCCAGCCGATGCGGAAGTTGACCACCACTTCGCCCAAACCGCGGTCGCGGTCGCTGGCGAAGCTGAACGGCACTTGCAGGGTGCTCGGCTGCCGGTAGTACGGGTTGTTCCCGTCCACGGCATCCTTGTAGTCCGTGCCCACGGTCGCGCCCAAGCCGGCGTAGGCACCGCCCAGGTACGGCATGACGCTGGCCTCAGCCTTGGTCTGGCCGCCGTCGTAATCGAAGTCAGCCGCTTCGATGGAAAACACCGGCGTCGCCGGCAGGCCGACGATGAACTGCCAGTTCACCGTGCGGTCGCCGAAGGTCAACGCCACGGCGTTCGTGCTGCCCGCGGCGAAACCGCCCGCCGGCTTGTAGGTCACCGTCACCAGACTGCCGTTCTTAGCTACGTCCGGCGTCACCGCCGTGCCGTTCACCGCCAGGGTGACGGCTGCCGTGTCAACGTTGCCGGCGCCCTGATCGATCACCGCTTTCACGGTGGCATCCGGTCCCACGCGGCCCCGGCTCGCAGCCGCGTCGAGACTGCTGCGACCCGGCGCGAAGCTCTTCACGTACGGGGCGCCCGCGTTGCTGACGGGGTACTGGTAGGCCTTGATGACCCCCGTGCTGGCCGTGGTGTCGCCCACGAGCGTCGCCAGCGGCGTGGCGCCGCTGTACCA
>JAKCAB010000816.1 GCA_021839785.1 bacterium
GATCCGCCAGGGCCAGGAGCAGCAGCGACTGCCGTTCGCCTTTCGCCTGGTCCAACTCCGCCGCCAACGCCTTGGTGACTTCCACGCCGGGAAGCTCCCGCGCCACGCGCAGGCCCACTCCGAACATGCCTTTGTCCGTAGCTCGCAACTGTTCGAGCAACAACGGCAGGCCGTCGGCGCCGCGGGCCAGAATCGCGCCACGCGTCGCCTCGATGATTCGCTGTTTGGGCAACTCCGCCTGCCGCACGGCGTCGTAGAGCTTCACGGCGGCGGCCGATTTCCCGGCGCCGAGGTCAGCTTCCGCGCACAGCGCGCAGCCTTGCGCCGCCGCGGAACGCACGCCGATCCGCGAGTCGCCCAAAGTATTCAGGAGCGCCTGCGCAGCTGGTTCGCCTCCGATGTGGCCCAAGGCAACCGCCGCGGCTTCCGCCACGCTCGCATCCGTGTCTTTGAGTCGCGCCACCAATGCAGGGGTGGCTTCCGGGTCGCGGCGGACGCCGAGCGAGTTGATCACGCCGACGAGCAACCGGCCTTCCAGTTTGCCCATTGCGTCGCGCAGCGCCGCGCTGGCGGCTGGATCGGGAATGGCCTCCAAGGCGATCCGCGCCCACGAGGCGAGTTCCGGGTTGAGGAGCAGCGGGGCGAGCGCGGGCACGGCGTCTTTGCCGCCGTAAACGGCCAGCCGCTTGCAGGCAATGGCCTTGTCCGCGGGCGCGCTGCTGGCGGATTGCAGCACCGCGATCGACTCGCGTTCCTTGTCTTTCGAACTGGCGGCGTCCGCCGCCGTCAGGCGCGAACTGCCGGTCGCCAACGCCAGCGCCATCATCACGGCGCCAGCAATCGTAGAAGCGAAGAATCGGTTTTTGAGCGTCATAACGTTCCTGGTCGAAAAGGGTGTCGGTTGCCGGTGCCAGATTAGATTCGCCACGGTTCGCGCAAGGCTTCCGAGCGCAGGCGGTTGGCCTCCTCGTCGCCGGGGAATTCGCACGTCTTGGGATCGAACTTGACCGGCCGTTCGAGGAACAACGCGATGTTCGCGGCGTTGCAGGTGATGTGCGACCAACAGGCCACGTCCGCATTGGCGCGGGGCTGGGCGCGGGTCTTCACGCAATCCAGGAAATTGCGGACGTGGAAGTCCGCGGGGTACCCGCCGATCTTGGCTCCTTTGCCGACGAGCAGGTCATCCGAGCTGGCCTTGATGTCGCCGTTGTCGGCGGTTTCGACCCAACCGGTCTCGCCTTCGAAACGCACCGGGCAGGAACCCAGACCGGGAATCCAGCCGTCGTCGCGCATGATCAATTCCACGCCGCTGGCGTAGCGGGCGTACAGGCGCTTGCCGCGCGGTTCGTATTCCACGCACGCGGTGTTGTCCGCACTCGCGGCCCACTGGCAAAGGTCCACGCAGTGGGAACCCCATTCCAAGCAACCGCCGCCGCCAAAGGCGCCCATGAAGCCGCCGCCCTTCTCGAAGTTGAAGCCGTCGAGCAAACGCGGATTGAACGGACGCCACGCGGCCGGGCCGAGGTAAAGATCCCAGTCCACCTGTTCCTTTGGCGGCTCCGGCGCCGCCGGCAGCCAGCCGCTCATGATGGTGCGCAACCCGGCTGGCTGGGCGTGAACCGTCTTGAGTTTGCCGAGGCGGCCGGTCTGGGCGAGATGCACGGCGAAGGCGAAATTCGGCAGGCTGCGCCGCTGCGTGCCGGCTTGAAACACCCGCGCCGTCCGCCGGATCGTCGCCGCCAACGCCAGACATTGCGCGATGTTCTTCATGCACGGCTTCTCGCAATAGATGTCTTTGCCGGCTTCGGCGGCGAGGGTCGAGGCGGTCGCGTGCCAGTTCGGGCCGGTGGCGATCAGCACCGCGTCGATGTCGTCGCGGGCGAGGAGCTCGCGCAAATCGCGGAACACGGTGCAGTCCTTGTTGCCGTACTTGTTGTCGGCCATTTTCTTGACCGCCTGGCGGCGCTGCTCCTTCACGTCCGCCACCGCGACGAACCGCACGTCCGGCTCCTGGAGGAAACACCCGAGATCGTACGTGCCGCGGTTCCCGATGCCGATGCCGCCGAGCACGATCCGCTCGCTCGGGGCCGTTGCCCCGTCCCGGCCGAGTGCCGCGGCCGAAACCACCTGTGGCATTGCCAGCAAGGCGCCGGTGCCCAACGCGGCCTTGAGGAAGCGCCGGCGGTTGAATTGCGCGGCGGAAGTGACTGCCGCGGATTGAAGTTCAGGCCGGCTTGCCGGCGTTCGGTTTGTCGCGTGTTTCATGATCGATCTGTTTCGGTTTTGGGCGCGGAACGCGATCCGTTATCGCGCCCCGGTTGCCCTGCTCAAATCCATTGATTCAAAGACTCCCGGCTCATTGCGCAAAAGCACTCCCGTTCCCTCGGCGAACGCCACGGAATGCAACGGAGTGACTGCCAACCGGCGAGCCGGCCAAACTGGTGTCGCGGAGCGTTCTACCGCGTAGCGTCAGGCGACACAAGTGGGCAATCCAGAACCTGCACAACCGCGCCGACACGCGAATCCACCGCCTGCAGCCTCACGGCGCCCCGAGCTTCCACAGCCGGCCGTAACTCCGCACGTACATCGCGCCGTTGGCGATGGCCGGCGTGGCCAGGACCGTGTCGGCAAGGTCACGCTCGCCGATTACCGCGCCTTCGGGCTGGCTGAGATCCACCGCCTGGATCAACCCCTTTTCGCTGACCGCCAAAAGGATGCTGCCGACGACCACCGGCGAGGCGCTGATCGGTCCTTTGAGCCGCAATTGCCAGAGTCGCTGGCCCGTGGCGGTGTCGCCGCAGCTCAGCACGCCCGCGTCGTTTATCACGTACACCCGCCCGCCCGCCACGGTGGGACTCGCCATGCCGGGCCGCATCGTGCCCGCGCGCCAGAGTTGCTTCGGCGCCGCCTGGCCGGGCTCCGGTTCGAGGGCGGTGGTGCCAAACGACGGCACGTACAACACGCCGTTCACGGCCGCGCCGGACGGAATCGTGGCCGCGCCGCCGGCGTAATTCCAAACGACCTTGCCCGTCGCGGGCTCGATGGCGGCCACGCCCTTGCCGGATTGCAGCGTCACCAGCGTCAGGCCATCGCGGCTGGTGAACTGCAGGGGCGAAGTCCAGTTGGCCATCCGGGGCCGGTCGAGCCGCCAGCGGTTCACCCCGGTCAACAGATCGAAGCCGAGGGCGTAAGACTCGGTGTCGGTCTCGACTTGCGCGATCAACACGCCGTCCGCGACCACCAGCGACGACGCCATGCCGAGGCTGTTGCTGACGTTCGGGTAGTCGCGCGTGACGCCGCGCAGCCAGATCAGGTTGCCGTCAAGGTCGAGGCAGAAAAGGTCGTTCGAGGAGAACAGCGCATAAACGCGCTCGCCGTCGCTGGCCGGCGTGGGCCCGGCCACGCTGGTCTTCTCCGCGCACATCGTCCGGCCGGTCGCCCAGAAAATGCGCTCCCAACGCACCGAGCCATCAGTCGCGTTGAGGCAAAGGACATGCAGTTGATCCTGGCGCGCGCCGCGCGCCGCCGTGACGAACACGCGCTCGCCGACGACGATCGGGCTGGAGACGCCGCGGCCGGGCAGGTTCACCGTCCAAACGATGGCGTTGGTCGCGTCAACCTTCCACGCCAGCCGGGTCTCGTCGGCGACGCCGTTGCCCTGCGGGCCGCGAAATTGTAGCCAATCGCTGGCCGCCATCGAGACCGCTGCCAACAGCGCGACACTGAGAAAACGTTTCTTCATTGGCTCGCCTCCCTGGCCGGCGCCGCCTCGCCCGCGGTGAATCGAATCGGCGTGCCCAGCGAATCGGTAACCCGCAGTTGGAACTGCCATTCCACGGTCCACTCCTCGACTTTCTGGTCCTGGCAAACCTTGACGAGGATGGTGTTGCGCCCGGCCTTCAACTGCACCGGTAGGCGGTACTGGTCGATCTCGCGACCGCGATGGTACTCGTCGCGGCCGAACAAGAACTGCCCGTTGAACCAGACCTTCCACGCGTTTTCGGAGCCTAGCCGGATCTCGGCCGGTTGCGCCTGCGCGGCGTCGAACTCGGCGTAGGCGTAGCCGGTCACTTCCTTGAGCGCGCCGAGC
>JAKCAB010000782.1 GCA_021839785.1 bacterium
ACGCGAGTCCGAAAGCGCGCGCGAACCGGTCCTTGTTCACGAGTTTCTGGATGAAGAACGTCGGCACCGCCACGCTCACGAAACTCAGCGGGATCGTGAAGATCCAAGTCACCACCGCCCAGTCCTCCAACATCCAGAGATTGTCCACTGCCAGGAGGAGGATGGCCGAGAGCGGATGCACCGGCGCGCGTCCAGACCGGGGCGCTTCCTGCGATCCGGCGCGCGGCCCTTCCGGGACAACTTCAACGTCAATGACAGGTGGCTTTCCCATCGCACATCGGTGGCTGGGCGGTTGCAGCTACTAGTCCGAGTGAACTTCCAACCGCTCGGGCCAATGCCGGAGCAGCGTAAACGATGTCGTCGGAGGGAGCAACCTCGCCTGCCGTGCTGCTGGCGCCGTTGGCGGTTCCGCAGGCCCCTGGCGGTGGATTGGGTTTCCCGTCGCTGGACATCAGCGTCCGTCCCCGGCAACGGTCGATCGGACCCGAGCGCCAACGCGCGTCAGATCTCTACGCGAAAGGCCTCGCCCTTTTTGACGGAGAGGACGAAGCCGGCGAGCAGTTGAGGAATCCGCTCCAGGTCTTTCAAACTCACCAGTTCCACCGGCGAGTGCATGTAGCGGTTGGGCAGGCTCACCAGCGCGCTGGGAATGCCGCCGCGGGTCCAGAAGATCACGTCCGTGTCCGTGCCGCTGCTGGCGGACATGGCCTCGTGCTGGAGCTCGATCCCCGCCTTGCGCGCCACGGCTTCGAGGCGGGCCACCACCGCGGGATGGTTGCAGCCGCCGTGCGTGATGGCTGGGCCGTGCCCGAGCTTGATGTCGCCATGCATCTGCTGGCTCACCGTCGGGTAGTCGGTGGCGTGGGTCACATCGACCACCAGCGCAACATCCGGCTTGAGCGAATACGCGATCTGGCGGGCGCCCAACAGGCCCACCTCCTCCATGATGTTCGACACGGCGCAGACTTCGGGCGCGAGCTTCTTCTTCGAGCCGGCGAGCAGCCGCAGCGCCTCCGCCACCGCGAAGGTGCCGATCCGGTTGTCGAAGGCGCGCGCCACCGCCACGTCGCCGCGCAGCAGCTCGAATTCCTGCGTGAGCGTGATCGGGTCGCCGATGCGGACGAGCTTCTCGGCCTCGCGGCGATTGGCGGCGCCGATATCGATGAACAGGTCGCTGATCTCCGGCACCTTGCGCTCCTTGTCGGCTTTGGTCAGGTGCGGGGCGACGTTGCCGACCACGCCTTTCACCGGCCCGTTCCGGGTGTGGACGACCACCCGCTGCGCCCGCGCCACGATGGGGTCCACGCCGCCCAGTTTGCGCACGTAAAGAAAACCTTCCTTGGCGATGAAGTTCACCGTGAGCGCGATCTCGTCGGCGTGCGCGGCGAGCATGATCCGGGGCAAACCGCCTTTGTTGAGCACCGCCACGCAATTGCCGTAAGCGTCGGAGAACGTCTCGTCGGCGTGCGCCCGCACGTAATCCAGCCACACGCGCTGGCCGCGGGCTTCGTGGCCAGAAGGGCTGGGGGTGTTGGCCAGGGTTCGGAGGAATTCGAGCGATTCGTCTCGCATGGCCGAAGGATGCCGCGAGCCGGCGGAAACGAAAGCCCGAAAAGGCGATGGATCGGCGATCTCGAGGCCACCATCCGCCTTCGCCCAGCAAATCTCGACCGGCGTGCGGGCATGGAAGGTCACTCGCCCCTGCGCAGGTGTCTTTCCCAGCGGGAGAGAACCGCGGCGTAACTTCGTTGCCGCGCGGTGCCGGCTACGGCATTCGCGGGGTGACGAGGCGGTAAAAGCGCGTCGCCTTGCGGGCTGGGTCGCGTACGGTGACTTCGCCGGTGGCGGGCTGGGCGGTCACATCCGCCAACCGCTGCCAAGTGCCGGTGTGCAAGTCATCGCTGAAGGACACGGTGTAGCTCCTGCCTTCGACGGCGACGAACCGGATCGAGGTCTCGGCGTCGTTCAGGTCCACGGCGCCGATCTCGAGGCGGCTGGCCGTGGCCCGCGGGTCGGTGCCCGCGAGGTACTCTTGGGCGTTGGTGAGACCGTCGTGATCGGGATCGCCAGACGCGCCGTTGTCTCCGTTGGCGTCGCGCGGATCGAGGTTGTGCGCAGTCTCCCAGTCGTTTGGCAAACCGTCGCCGTCCCAATCGGGAGTGGTGTCGCCGGCGTTCGATTGACCGGCGGTGGGTTCGGCGGCCTGCCAGCTCGCCGGGTCGTCCGCGAACGCGGTGGGCGCCAGGCGCTGAAGGGATCTGCCCGTGCCGTCGGCAGCCGCGGGCCACGGCGCGGCGGGTTGGTAGTGGACGTCCTCAACCAGCACGTACGGCACCGAGCCGGGGTTTGGGTCGGTGGCAGTCTGGGGCGGATCGGGCTTGTAGAGCGCCACCCGATCGCCGGCGTTGTCGAGGTTGCCGCTGTACGGGCCGAAGATCGGCACACCGGCGGGCACGGCGTATTTCGCGCGGAACGCGTCGAGTTGGCCAAAGTCACGGCTGGGGTCGAAGTTCACCACCAGCGCAAAGCCATTGGCCGGCAGCGTGACGCTCGCAGGAAATTGGAAGGCGATGCCGCCGTCGATTTGCCAGGGGTTGGTCACGTGAGCGGGATCGAACAGCGGAGCCGGTTGGGCCGTGACGTTTCGCAGCTCGACATATTCGTTCAACGTATCGTTCACCACGCCGAGAGGCGGCGGGCGGTACATGATTTCGTTGATAATCACCGGGCCAACGCGTGGGCCGGTGTTGGTTTGACCCAGCGTGGCTTGGGTTTGAGCAACAAAATGCTCGCGGCCCAGGCTGTCCACAAAGCGGCCGAAGGTCACGCCGTTGGCCGCGGCCCCGTACTTGAAGCCGTGGACATAGCCGGTCAGGTTCGGGCCATCGCCGGAGAAGAGATACACCTCGTCGCCGAGCGCACTGAACGAGAAACCGTTCGGGCCGCCGGCGTTGAACTGGGTTTCGTCAAACAGCACATAACCGCCGGCCGGCACGATCGTAGGGTCGGGAATGCGGAACTTGCGCGGCTCGCCGAAATCGTCGCTGAGGAACCAGCCACCGAGGTTCACGGGGCTGGCGCCGGGGTTGAACAACTCCACCGTGTCCACCTGCGGCGGATCGGTGTGCGTCAGTGCTTCGTTGACCAGAACGGTGGGCACGTCCACCAACGCGGAATCGGCGGCGCCGGGCGATCCACCGGGCTGGCTGCTGCGACGCCAGGCGGCGGCGCTGGCCCACGCGCTCGCCGGCAGACTTTCGTCGGCTAACACCAGCGAAAAGCCCAGGCCATCCGCGGCGGGATACCAATTGTTGTCGTAAACGAAGTTCGCGATCGGCTCTTTCAATGGGCCTTCGAGATAGAGACGTTCGCCACCGTTGTTGAGGCTGCCTTCGTACTCGCCCGCGAGGTTAGAAACGCCGGGATAGCGGCTCAGGAAGGCTGCCTTGTCCTTCACGATCAGAGCGTAGGCGTTCGGCGCCAAACTGGTCACACCGCTGGCGGCGGTGAAGGTGTAGTGGATGCCGTTGGTGAAACTGAAGCCCACAAGATTTAGCGCGCTGCTGCCGATGTTCTTGATCTCCACGAACGCGAAGTTCTCCACGTCGTTGGTGTCGCTGGCTGGCGGTGCGGCCGGGTGATACATGATTTCGGTGATGGCGAGCGGCGGCGTCTTCACGACGTAGGTTGCTGCGGTCGGCCCCGACCAAGGACTGGACAAAGGCGGTTTGCCGTCGCGGGCGACTTTGTTGGTCAAGTTGAAATGGTTGAGATCACGCGCCCGCGCCACCAGTCGGGCGTTTGCGGTGATGATAATGGACTGAGAGTACTGGCGCGCGGCCGGCGAGCGCCCGCCGCCGGGCAGGCGCGGATCGTTGCCGTCGAGGGTGTAATAAACCGTCGCGCCGGCCGGGCCGGATAGCGTCACCGCCGTGCCGGGCACGACGTTTCCGGCGGGCAGGCTCAGCGTGGGCTTGCGGACGAAGTTCGTGTCGATGAAATCCACGCGGTTCGAGAGCCAGATTTTGAGCGAGTTGATCTCGCCTTGAAAACCGCCGCGTGGCGACACGTTCCAG
>JAKCAB010000838.1 GCA_021839785.1 bacterium
GGGGGCGAGGGTGTCTTTGAAATCCGCACTCCCCCAAAGCTCTTTCGCTATTTTGACCACTTCCGCATCGCACGCCGGGTAGTTTTGCAGCGTGGTGGCTTGGGTGGGGCGTGGGCCGATGATCGTGGCGCCCGCGGCGACCAGTTCCCGCAATTTGCTCAGCACCGGCAGCGAAATCTTCGTTCGGTCCGGCAATGCCAGCACGCGATAACTCATGCCGTCGGGCAGCGTGATCCGGCCGTCCTTGACCGTCATGCGCGTGAGGATGACTTCCTCCGTGACCACGTCGTAGTCGTAGCCGCGGCCGAGACGCGCGGGGTCGGAGCGGCGAAGTTGGGCGAAGTTCGGCACTTGGTCGCCATAGTAATAAGCCACGTCCGCCACGAAGCGCCCACGCTGCAGCATCGCCTGGCAGCGATTGAGGTAGTCGAAGAACGGCGCGGATTGGGGCCACCAGGTCACGTTCGGATTCAGATGGGTGCCCGCGAAGTATTGCTGGCCCGGCACGCCCATCGACTCTGGCGAGCACACGAACGCGTGCCACACCAACAAGTTCAACCCCTCGGTGCAGGCGTGGTCGAAGGCCGGCTTGAGATTGTCCCAGAGCCGTTCCTGCCAATGCGGCCCAATGGTGGTGAAGCCTTCCGCGAGCACGAGCCGGTGGCCGTACGTGTGGGCGGCGGAGGCGGGCTGTTTGACGAAGAACCGGTTCTCGTCGCCGATGCGGTGCCGCCAGGACCACGCCCAGAATTCGCTCATCGGCGCGTCGTCGAAGCCGAGGCATTGCTGGGCGTCGATCGGCACCGCGTGCGGCCCGCCGGATTCGGGGTGGATCAACAAGCCATGCCGGTGCGCGCCTTCCTTGAACAGGCGGTAGTGGTGGTCGATCGCCAGGTCGCCCATCGTGCGCCGGAAGTCGTGCAGGAAACGGTTGCTCTGTTCGCGGTCGTTGACGATCCGGCCCGCGATCACGGGCAGCCAGGGCAGCAGGTCATAGCCGCGACGTTGCCGGAACTCTTCGCGCAGCGTCGGTGTCCAGTTCGCCACCTCGACCTCCCAACTGTCCGTGTGCAGATACTTCAGCGTTTTGCCCGCGAGCGGGCCGGCATCGGCAATCAGCGGTTCGACCACCGCGTTCCAGTAACGGCGAAACGCGCCGGCGTCGAACGGGTCGATCGCGTAACCGTCCCAGCCCTGGCTGCAAGTCGAGACGCGGCAATGGTCGTTGAGCGTGCAGCCGAGACGCAGGATTTCCCACGAACCCGCCGGCACTTCCCAGCGCAACGTGCCGTCGGCCTCCAGCCTGGCACTAAGATCGCGCACGTCGTTGGCCTGGGTATCCGCTTCGCCGGGCTCGGCGGGGAATTCCACCAACAGCGGCGTCGAGTCCGGCGCGGAGAAAGGTGTGAGCGGCTTGAGTAACGCCTTCTGTTCCCAGTTCCGCAGCGGGCGACGTTTGGCGGCGCCGGCCGTCGGAGTCTTGACCGGGTAGGCCAGCACGAACAGATCGCGATAATAGCCGTCGCGGCCTTTGGGGGCGGCGAGTTTCTCCGTGAAGTTCGTCGGCCCGCTCACCAGGCGCTCGGTCCAGACGAGCTTCTTCGGCGCATCGTCCGCGGTGACCATCGGCCCGCCGAGGTTCCAACCGCTCTGGATGTTCAGGCTCATTTCGAGGCCGAGCCGGTCCGCTTCGCGCAGCGTGTGCCGGTAGAGTTCGCGCCACGCGGGGCTGAAAAAGTCCGGGCCATGCGGCGCGCGCTCGTTGCCGTCCTGGGCGGAGCCGTCCGCGTCGCAAATCAACGCGCCGCCGAAACCTTTCGCCTTCATCTCCTCGAGGTCGCGCGTGATCGAAGCCGGGGTGACGTTGCCGTTGAGCCACCACCAATAGGCGCGGAGGCGCGCGTCGCGCGGCGGATTGGCCCAGCTTTCCGCGAGCGGATCGGGAGCCGCCAGGGCGGCGATGGCCAAAGTAGTGGTGGCGAGAACGAGGAAGGTGGCGAGGCGGAGCGCTTTCATTTTCCGGTTACCGAGTGGTGTATTCGTTCAGGAGGCGGAGATAGTCACGGTACTGGGGGAGCGAGACGCCCGGCGGCGTTTGGTGGTCCACGCTCGGGATGAAGCCGCCGGTTTTCATCAACGGAACCAGGCGCTCGAACTCCGCCCGCATCGCAGCCTCGCCCCGGTTCATCATCGTCAGCTTGTTGAAATGCCCGATCATGAGGAGCGACGGAAACTGGCGGCGCAACTTCATCCCGTCCACGCCGGCCTGGCGCTCCAGCGGGAGCACGCCGCGCACGCCGAGCTCCTCCAGCCAGGGCACCAGCAGCGTGACGTCGCCGTCGGTGTCCATGAAGAGCGGAATGTCGCGTTCCACGAGGCGCGGGACCAGTTCGCGGTAATACGGCGCGACGAAGGCGTCGAACGTCCGCCGCGAGATCATCGGGCCGAGGTTGTAAGACATGTCCTCGGCGATGGTCATGAACGTCGGCACGCAGACGCGGAAGATCTGGTCAAGCAGGCGGAGGTTGAAGGCGAGCAGGTCGCGGTTGATCCGGTGCAGCAGCTCCGGCTGGTCGCCAAACGCAAACATGAGTTTCTCGAAGCCCATCAGCGTCCGCGGAAACCAGAAGAAACCCTCGACCGTGCACCACACCACGGCGTCGCCGCGCCGCTGGCGTTCCGCCCAAGGCGCCATGCTGCGGATGGCGGCGCTGTGGTCGGGAAACAACTGCGGCCGCAGCCGGAGGTAGTCGTCCAGGTTGGCCACGATGCCCTCGACGTGATGCTGGGTGGCCTCGATCGTGGGATCGGTGGTGCTGAACCAGAACTGCTGGTACGGATCGAGCCCGAAATATTCGGCGATCTCGATGACCTGGCTGAACCGGAGTTCGCGCGGCAGGCCCTCACCGTGCCAGCGCGCGATGGTTTCGTCCCACCACATGGCCCATTCCCAGCGCGGCAGGCGGTCCACCGGCTGGAAGCGCATCACGGCCCGGAAGCGTTCGACGTGGTTCATCCGGCGGCGGCTCGGTTCATCGCTCTGTTGGGGCAGGCGTGAGGTGAACTGGTCATGGCCGCGAGGCTACCGCCGGCGGACACGGATGGAAAGCGGTTGTGCGGCGATTGTGCCGGTTGGCCGAGCGTGCTCCTCAAACCGGACAAAGGCGGTGTCCGGCCAGGCACGAGCCAAAATTCGCAGATCGAAAGACGAAAAGAGGATCGAGACTCGAAATTCGAAAGTGCAAAGCGGCAGTGTGTTCTTGAGTCTAGACCCTCCCATGCCGTCTGTTTTGGGTTTCGGGTATCGAGTTTCGGTTTTCGGACTTAAGATCAGTCCCGTGGTTACGTGGCCGTTTCCAGTCTTGGCGCGGGGAACCAAGTCCGGTAGCTTTGCCGCCATCAATGAAGCGGCCCCTCCGCGTTAGCATCGTCGTGCTCGTGCTTGCCCTCATCGCGGTCGGAGTGGTCGCGGCCTTCTGGGCCTTGTGGCGCAACGCACCCGCGGTCGCGGTCTTTCCCGACGGTTCGCGGCTGAAGTTCGTTGGCAGCGCGGTCGGCACCCAGACCTTCACCACCGAGCGGCCGTGGCACAAGCTGGCGCGCCGGATTCTACCGAATCGATGGCAAAGCTGGATTCCTGCTGCGCTGTCCGGCAGTTGCGGCAGCAGCACCAACAGCGTGACGTTTTTCTTTCGGCAGACGAACAAGGCGGCCGGGCCCCCGCTTTGGATGCGCTACTACGCTGAAGATGCGTCGGGTTTCCACTACCCGACCGAAGGTGGGTATTGCAGCTTCGGTGGCGGGAGTGGAGCGACGCTCATCGGCCTGAAGTTGCAGAACTATCCGCGCCGCGATCGAACGCTAAACCTCGTGCTTCTCGCAGTGAACTCCCGCGAAGTCGTCCGTCTGCGGTTGCCCAATCCGGTCCACGGCCCGTTCCCGGAATGGAAGCCAGAGGCTTTGCCACTCACGCGCACCAACGGGTCGGTGACGCTGACGCTGGACGCGTTGACCTGGCGGACAAACCGGAGTTGGTCTCCACTGGATCCGGCATGGCGGATCAGCACCCGCGAGCC
>JAKCAB010000828.1 GCA_021839785.1 bacterium
GGTGTCCGGGCGGGTGATGACGTATTCGCGATGCCGATCGTCGAAGTGGCCGTAACTAGACATGCCGCCAGCATAGACGACGGTTGGTTGGCGACCAAGCTTCCGACCGGATTTTCTGCGGCTTCAAACCGTGGACTCGAAGCGCCCAAGGTCGTGGCTGGCCAGCGCCCGACGCGGCTTGGGTGTGCGCTTCGGCTATCGCGACGCGGTGTGTTCGGTCCCGGCGTTGGGGCGTGGATTTCCCGTGGAAGTGGCGTCGCCGTTCATAAAATCCGGCCGGCCATTCCCGTCGCGATCAGCCCCGCCTTCACGAATGTCAGGGACGCCATCGCCGTCGCCATCCAGCTTGGCCAGGTCCAGAAACACGAACGGCCGTTGATACGCCTCCTTGTCGCCGCCCGCGTAGCTCACCCAGAGCCGGAGCGCGGTGGCGTCGAACACCGCGTCCAGCACGTTGCCACCCTTGATCGGAATCTGGCAGGCTAGGGCCATCATTTTCTCGGCATTCAACTTGCCGTACTCGCGCTGGAGGGTCGGGAAGGCGCCGCGTTCTTCGTCCTGATAGACCACGCAGGACAGGACGTTGGGCGCGTGTTCGTCCTGCGGATCGTTGTCGCCCCAAACCAGGATGTTCTTCGGTTCGGGCAACAAGCTGTTGAACCGGATTTTCACCGCCTTCTTTTCGGTCCGGCCGTCCCCGAAGACGAAATGGTAGCGCTTCGTTTGGGGCTGTTGGCGGAAGATGTCGAGTGCCTGCGCGAGCGAACCGGCGTCGTACAACTCGGTGCGAAACCAGCTCGTGAAGTGCGGGGCGTGGGCGTTGTAAGGCATTTCGCGCGCCGGCGAATCGCCCATCTCCGACAAGGCGATGCCCGCCGCGTTCAGCCCGCAGTTGGCGCCGATGACGCCGGCAAACGTCGGCAGCACGTGCGGATGTCCCTTGGCCGGCAGATACACCGCCAGGACCGGAAACTCGTGCGCGCCCGCCTCGAGCGACCAATCCAGGTCGCGCGTCTGGTAAAGATGGCCGTCTTCCGTCGCCGCGCCCCAGGCCGCGATGCTGCTGCAGGAATACGGCATCAACAGCGGCAGACAGTGAACGTGTTGGAGCGTGCGGACCGGCAGGCCGGAGCCGTCGGCCAGTCCGACCAGTTCCTGTTCGAACCGGTCATCGGTGTACGCGGCGCTGGTGGCCCAGACCTGGTCGAGCGTCTCGTCGTTCAGCTTGAGTTCCTTCTTGAAGCCCTCCAAAGCCACCGGGATGTAACGCTGGATCTCCGGTTGCATCAACCGCCCCAGGTGCCAGCCCATCTGGTAAGGCGTGCCGCCGACCACCGCCACCGGCACGCGGGCGATGCCGTTGGTGAGCGTAAACCGATACCCGGCCCCGCCAACGGTTCCAGTCGGAGAGGTTGCTTCAACCTTTGGCGCGGGCATGACTGCCGAGCCACCGCCGAAAAACTGTTCCTTGGTCGCATCGGCAAACGCCGCGCCCGCGCCGAGGACTGCCGCCCAAGCCGCGGTTTGCACCGTCATCCGGATCAACCTAATCAGCTTCATGGCTGCCATTATTGGCACTTCCCTGGCGGAGAAGCAATCGCGAACAAGCCGGGCGGCGCGCTCCGTTCACCCGCAGGGTACAAAAAATGTCGCAATTGCGACAGAATTCTGGCTGGTCTTCGACTCCGCCATCCTCCTCCCCGACGTACCCGCCGGTTTCCTGGCCATCGCTGTGCCCGGCGCTGGCGATCGACCTTCACAAGCGGCGGCGAGACCGTCACCATCCGGGCATGGTTTCGGATTTCACCGTGCCAGCCACAGCTCACGGGCGTTGCCCGCCCACCCAAGCCCTGTGCGTCTATGCCGCTTCCAGCAACGCGGTCGCGCCGGAGTTCTTTGCGGCGGCAACCAGCCTGGGCCGTTTGATCGGAGAACGCCGGCTGACGCTGGTTTATGGCGGCGGCAAGGTGGGCTTGATGGGCGCCGTGGCCCGGGCGGTCCACGCCCACGGCGGCCGCGTGGTGGCGGTGATTCCCCACTATTTGAAAACGAAGGAACTCCTTTACGAGACCGCGGACGAGATCGTGGTGACCGACGGCTTGCGGGACCGGAAGGCGATCATGGAAGAGCGGGCGGGCGGATTCGTGGCGTTGCCCGGCGGCTTCGGCACGCTCGAGGAAACCCTGGAGGTCATCACGCTCAAGCAACTGCGCCGTCACGCCAAGCCGGTCGTGCTCCTGAACACCGCCGAGTTTTTTCGACCGTTGCTGGCGCTGTTCGATCAACTTTTCCTCCAACGCTTCGCCCGACCGGAGAGCGCCCGTCTCTATCACGTCGCAACCGATCCGGCCGCCGCCTTGACCTACCTGGAGACTTACCAGGCCGAGGCATTGCCGGGCAAATGGCTGTGACCTTCACGTTCTGGTGGTCTTGAATGGACCGCCAGGACGTTGCCAGTGCGCCGGGGCTGGCGCCTACTTGACGATCGGCCAGCCGGCGGCCACCAGGGCTTTGTACCCGCCGATGAGCGAGGTGACGCGGCGGTAACCCATCTTCTGCGCGGCATCGCACGTCAGCGCGGTGCGGTAGCCGCCGCCGCAGTACATGATGATTTCCGTGTCCGGGTCGGGGAAGCGCTGTTCGAGATCGCGTTCCAGAATGCCTTTGCCGAGGTGCTGGGCTTCGCGGGCGTGGCCGGCCTGCCATTCGCTTTCCTCGCGCACGTCGAGCAGAACGGCCCGCGGATTCTGGCGCAGGCGCTCGCGGGCTTCCTCGACACTGACTTCCTTGACGCGCGTGCGGGCGTCCTCCACGAGCTTCAGAAAACCGGGCGAGTGTTGCATGGCGGCAGGCTAAGCGGCGCGGCGGTCGGGTCAACGCTTTTGGGTTGCCTCCGACCCGGTCGGGCGCAGATTGGCCGGGCGATGATGGATGTGAAGAATCTCGACCAGGTGCCGGCCTTCATCACCAAGGACGGTTCGGAAATCCGCGAACTGCTGGCGCACCGCAACTCGGCCATTCGCCACCAAAGCCTGGCCGAGGCGCGGCTGCCGGTCGGCGGCGCCACGCAGGAGCACTACCACGCGCGGACCGAGGAAATTTATTACGTTACGCACGGCACGGGCCGGATGCGGATCGAAGGCGAGGAACGCGCCGTCCGGCCCGGCGACGCCATCGCCATCCCGCCCGGCCAACGGCACAAACTGTGGAACACCGGCCCGGAGGTGCTGCGGCTGCTGTGCTGTTGCGTGCCGGCCTACGAGCACGCGGACACGGTCCTGACCGAGCCAGCCCAACCGTGAGCGTGCAGCGTCACCGCCTGGGACTGAGCGGCGGACTGGCGCGCTTCGGCTCGACATGAACCGTTGGTTGACGCCACGGCTCCGGGCACACACCTTTTCGCGGCAACGGAATGAAACCGCTACGCGTTCGCTTGTTCATCAAACCCTATTGTGGCTGGTGCCGGCAGGCCATGAGCTGGCTGGACCGGCGCGACATCGCTTACGAGAAGCTCGACGTGCTGAGCGATCGGGATGCCTGGAACGAAATGGAGCAGTTGTCCGGACAAACCCTGGCGCCGGTAATCCAGGCGGACGGCAAGGTGCTGGCCGATTTTGGCGCCGATGAACTCGAGGATTGGTGGCGCATGGAAGGCTTCGACGGTGAGTGACCCCCGCATCATGCCCGCCGCACCGGCGCGCGCAACCCGGCCGCGGTTGCCGGACTGGCTGCGCATCCAACTCCCCACCACGGAGAGCTTCGCCCGCACGCGGTCGCTGTTGGGCGAACTCCAGCTTCACACCGTCTGCGAAAGCGCGAAGTGCCCGAACCACTGGGAATGTTGGAGCCAGGGCACCGCCACGTTCATGATCGGCGGCGACCGCTGCACGCGCGCCTGCAAGTTCTGCGCCGTGGACACCGCCAAACCGCTGCCGCTCGACGCCGGGGAACCGCTGCGCGTGGCCGAGGCGGCGCGGCGGATGCGCCTGCGGCACGTCGTCATCACCGCGGTGGCGCGCGACGACCTCGCGGACGGCGGCGCCGACCATTTCCGGCGTACCATCGAAGCCGT
>JAKCAB010000880.1 GCA_021839785.1 bacterium
GCAACTAGGCATCTTTCGCTTCCTGGCCGCGCTGGGCATCGGCGGCGAATGGGCGGTCGGCGCTTCGCTGCTTTCGGAAACCTGGCCGCGGCGCTGGCGGCCGTGGATCGCCGCCGTGCTTCAGACCGGCGTGAACGTCGGCATCCTCATGGCGGTGCTCGCGCATTATCTGATGGCGGGCATCGTGGCGACGCAACCGCGCTGGCTGTTCCTGGTGGGGGTCGCGCCGGCGCTGATGGTGTTTTGGATTCGCCGCGCGGTGCCGGAAACCGAGGAGTGGACCCAGGCCAAGGCGGGCGTTGGCGAGGTGCGGCCGCACATCCGCGACTTGTTCCAGCCAGGAATTCGCCGCACCACCTGGCTGGTGATCGCGGTCTGCGCGCTCGGCTTGACCGGGCATTGGGCGTTCATGTTTTGGAATCAGATCCAATTCAGGAACCTGCCGGACGTGATCGGCCTGGATGCGCGCGCCAAAGGCGAATGGGGCCGCAACCTCCTTTACCTCGTCATCGTGTCGTCGATCGCTGGTAATTTCGTGGCCGCCTGGTTGGCGCGGCGGTTCGGCTACCGGCGCGTCATCGCCGCCATGTCCGTGGGCTATTTTCTAGCCATGACGGCCTGCTACGCGACCGAACACCCGCACCAACGGCTTTACTATCTGCTGGCGTTGCCGGGCTTTTTCCAGGGCCTGTTCGCGTTGTACACGATGTATCTGCCGCCGTTGTTCCCGACACTGCTGCGTACCACGGGCGCCGGCTTCTGCTACAACATTGGCCGCGTGGTGTCGGCGGTGGGGGTGGTGTTTTTCGGGCTGTTCGGAACGGTGGGAAACTACCGGTTGTCACTGCTGTTGGCAGGCTGCCTGTTCCTGCCCGCGGCCGGCGTGGCGATACTGCTGCCCGAGTTGCGCGATGTACCAGACAAAGTCCCCGAGCCGGCGGACTGAATTTCGCCCGGCAAATCCGTGCCTCAAACGCTGCAACTGCATCGGCGCAACTCTCAGCGCACCGGCTTGAATCCCGCGCGCTCCAGCCCGCGACGAATAATTTCATTCCGCATCATCCGTTGCCAGACGCGGCCGGTCCGATAATTCTCCGCCATCAACAGGATCGGCCCTTGGTCGATCCCCAGCACGTCCGGGTCCCACCAGTCGGCGGTGAGGTTGAAGGCGTCGCGAAAGCCATAAGGCGTCCAAAGCTGCTCGCGATGGGCGCCGTAGAGATGGCGCAACGCCGCCAGACATTCCGCCGGTGCAAAGGGCAGCGAACCGCCCGCCGCCGTGGGCGCGAGGGTGCCATCGTCGTTTTCGGGCGGCGGCGCCCCGCGGGCCATGTAACCCTGGTAGGGCGCGAAACCGGGACCGTCGCAGGCGGTAAGTCCCCAGCACTCCGGGCCGTATCCACGCCATGATTTCGGATTGGCGATGCAGTAGGCCCGATTCGCCAGCGTCGCCCGACGCGAGTTCTCGAAGTAATCGAGGCCCTGACCGCGCAGGAACGCGTCGGCGAGCCCGCGAAAATCGATCCAGCAATGCGAGTACTGGTGCCCAAACAGCGGCGCAAACACGACGTAGCTTTGGCCGTAATGGGTCTGCCAGTGATAGCCGCGCGTCCAAGCCTCCCAAGCCTCTGGCCCCAGTGCCCCGCGCCTCGCGCCCAGCGCCAGAATGTAAAGGAACATGGCTTCGTTGTAGCCAACCCACCGGCTGGCGATGAAGCCGCTTTCCGGGTGCCAGCCCATCGCGAGCGTGTCGCCGCCATTCGCCATCCAGCGCCAGTCCACCCGGTTCACCAGCGCATCGGCCAGTTCGCGGATGCGGCGTTCGTCCGCCTCATCGCCATCGAAGTACTCCCGCGCGTACAGCGCGCCCGCCAGGAACCAGGCCGTGTCGATGGACGACAGCTCGACCTGCTTGAACCGCACGGCCGTCCGCATGTCCAGGAAATGGTAAAACCAACCCCGGTAACCGATGGCACCGGCCGCGGCCTCGCTCTGCTGAGCTTTCCAAAACGTCCGCAGCGTGGTGAGCGTGCGTTGGCGGCCTTGTTCGCGCGTGATCCAACCGTGGTCAATGCCGATGCCAAGGGCGGTCAGCCCGAAGCCGGTCGCCGCGATGCTGCAGAACGAGTCGGGCGTACTGCGATCCTTCACGAGGCCGTTGGTGGAGTTGGCCTCGCACCAAAAATAATCGAATGCTGTCGCCTGAAGGAGTTCGAGGAATTCGGCATCATTGGCATTGGCGAACGGCCGCGGCGTGGCGGCAACGCTTGGTTCCTGAGCCAGGGTTGTGGCTTGCGGCAACGGGTCCGAAGCCTCCGCCCCGCTCGGGTCAGGCACAACCCCGACCCGATACCGGTAGGTAACTCCGTTTGTGACCCTGAAGTCGGCAAAACGCGGCTCAACCAGCGGCTTTGCCGTCAGCCGGACCGCCGCACCGGCTGGGGCGACTTCGCGGAACACAAAGTACTGCGCCGGTGCCGGTCTGGCATCCCAGTGCAGCACCACACTACGGTCGCCGGGTCGGGCCACGAGTCCTGTCGCCAGGTCGTCGGCGGAGCAAGCCAAACCACATGCCCACGCGACGACCGCCAGGGCAACGAGGCGCTTGGCCCCTCGCCGGGAAGGAGCCTGGGGGCGAAAATGCTGTGCTGACAAAAGCACACTTGCATTCTGCGCGGCCGTTGGGTAGTGGTCAATTCGTCTCAACCAGATCGCAAACGACAACGATTTATGAAATGGCCAAACCGCACGCGGCAGTCCGGCTTCACGCTGATCGAACTGCTCGTCGTCATTGCAATTATCGCCATCCTGGCGGGAATGTTACTGCCCGCTCTGAGCCGGGCCAAGGACAAGGCCCAAGCCACGGTGGACATCAACAACGTCAAGCAGATCCTCCTGGCCAGCGCCATGTACTCTACCGACAACCAGGATTCTCTCCCTCATCCCACTTGGGGCACGGTTCCTGCCGGCTTCGACGGCTGGGCCTATGCCACCCAAAACAAAGGCCGCTTCCCTGGCGGACCAGCCAGTATCCCGAGCTGCCAGGGGTTCTTGGAGAACTCGATGCAGTTCAGTAACCAGGTTCAGTTCTTCAAGATCGGCCAGCTCGGGCCGTTCCTGACCACCCACCAGGTGATGTGGTGTCCGAAGGACGTGGCAGACCGCTCCCGGGGTCAGTACAAAACGTGGTGGAAGGACCGCTACGTGAAGGTCACATCCTATTGCTGCAACGGCACCGTCGGTGGCTATTGCGGGCCCAAAGGGGACCCTAACAATGGCTTGGGCAACGGCAAGACCTACAAGACGTCGGATTTCAATGCCACCGACATCCAACTGTGGGAACAGAACGAGGCGAACGGATTCTACTTCAACGACGCCGGCAACAACCCCGAGACCGCGGGTGAAGTCGTTTCCCAACGCCATGCGGGCGGCGCTTACAAGGACAACGTGGACCGCGGTGGCGGCGCCATGATTGGAACGATCGGCGGGACCGCCCAGTATATCAAAATGGGGAAGTTCATGAATTACCTCAAGGCCCCGCGGCCGAACGAATTGCTGAACGGCCCGGGTTACAAATAAGCCGGCGACCAGCCCGCCAAGGTACCGGCGCTTCCATTTCGTTCTTCGCTCGAACTCCCGCCTCAACCGGCGGGAGTTCCTGCTTTCTGACCCCCTCGGCCGGCTCACGCCCCCGCTGCCGTCAACCGGCGAAACCGATGGCTCCACGGATCGATCCGGCACACCGCCTGGAACCGGCACGAGTCGCAAGCCTTGAGGTTGGCGCCTTTCTGGAACGGATCCACTTTCGCCACTCCCGAGAAGATCGCGCGACCCAACTCTTCAATCTTCGCCTCCACGTCGGCCAGCAGTTGCCCGAACCCGGTCGCCGTCAGCGGGTCCGCCGGTCGCGCCGCCAAACCGCCATCTTTGGTGCGTTTGAAGGCGAACTGGCCGCTCGGCGTCCTGTCCGCTTCCGCGTCGAGGGCCGGCAAGGCATCGGCGCGGAAACGTCCGCGATGCGGGTAGGCGGAACGCCCTTCTTCCGCGGAAGCGCCCAGCACTTCGTCG
>JAKCAB010000469.1 GCA_021839785.1 bacterium
TTACAGCGGAACGGCCACGTACGACGCGGACTATGCCCCGCTGCCGTCCATCGTGGTGATCCCGGCTGGCGTGACCGCCGTGCCGTTGCCGCTTTACGTGCGGCCTGACTTGTACTTGGAAGGCAATGAGAGCGTCACCGTCTCGGTGCTGGCCGATCCCACGTACACGCTGGGCACCGCCAAGGCGACCTTGACCATCGGCGACAACGTGCTGCCGACGCTGACGGTCCTGGCCCAAGATTCGGTCGCCTCCGAGACCGGGAATGACCCGGGATCGGTGGTGTTTACTCGCACGGGCGATTTGAGCCGCAGCTTGACCGTCAATTACCTGGTCGGCGGCTCGGCGATCAACGGCCAGGACTACCGGGCCTTGTCGGGCACGATCACGATCCCGGCCGGCCAGCCGTCCGTCACGTTGGTAATCCAACCGCGGGACAACCGCGCTCGGGACGGCGGCAATGGCGTCGATATCATCCTTTCCGATAGCCCGACCTACAACGTGGGATCTCCGAGCGTGGCCACCGTGTTTATCCAGGATGGCGCGGTGCCGACGGTGACCTTGCGTGCCACCCCGGCGAACGCTGCCGAGCCCAGCACGGTCGGCGAATTCACGCTCAGCCGCGTCGGCGATACGCGCCAGGCACTCACGGTGGAACTCGCCGTGGGGGGCACGGCGCGGCCCGTGGCGGATTACGCGCCGATCACCACGGCCGGTGTCATCCCCGCCGGTGCTACGTCCGTCGTGATCCGGGTGTCGCCGGTGAACGACAAGGTTCGCGAGGACGACGAGACCGTGATCTGCGAAGTCCTGCCGAGCACCAACTACAACGTGGGCTCGCCCATGCAGGACACGGTGACGATCGCCGACGACGACAGCGGGGCGTTGCCGGGCGTGGGCTTTACTTTCCAGAACTCCACTTTCTCGGAGGGCGTCAAGACCGCCCTCGTCGCGGTCGCCGTCAGCGCCAATCCCGCCCAAGACACGGATGTCACTGTGGACTGGAAGGTCACCGGTGGCACGGCAGTGCCGGGGACCGACTACCCGGCCACCAACACGTCCGGCCGGCTGGTCTTCACCAACGTGCCCGACCCGGCGGTGAGCAACCGCGTCCAGCTCCTCGCCTTCCCGATGATCGACGACACCAACGCGCGGCCGGACCGCACGGTGTTGCTCACGCTGGTCGAACCTGCTCCGCTGATCAGTAACATCGTCACCACGAACGAAATCACGCTCACCAACGACGCTGGCGAAACGATCGGCACGACGAACGTCCTGGTCACCAACACGACGGTGACGCCCGTTCCGATGAACGCAATGTTCGACGTGTACCCGTCGCACACGCTGACGATCGTGGACAACGATTCGAGCGTCGTGAGCCTGGAAACCACCGACCCGATCGCGATGGAACAAGGACGCAAGCAAGGTCTGTTCACGATCCGTCGCGTGGGCGCCACCAACCGGGACCAGGTCGTCAAGCTGGCCGTGAGCGGCACCGCAGCCAACGGCAGCGACTACGAGACCATTCCCGACACACTGGTGATTCCCAAAGGCGAGGCCACACTGGCCGTGCCGGTGATCCCGATCGACGATCCGATCCAGGAGTTCATGGAATCGGTCCAGCTCAGCCTCATAGGCGCGCCAGGAGCCCTCCTCAGCACCAACGCGCAAGGCACGGTGACCCTCATCGACAACGACGGCGCCGTCGAATTCTCATCGCTGATTTACGCCGTGTACGAAAGCGCCGGTCAGGCCCAGATCACCGTCCGCCGGACCAGCGACACCAACGGCACGGCGAGCGTGGCCTTCCAAGCGGTGGCCGGGACCGCCACCACCAACGACTTCATTCCCACCAACGGCGTGGTGACGTTCGCGCCCGGCGAGACGTTGCAGACGTTCTCCGTCAGCCTGAACGACAATCGGATCGTGCAGCCCGACCGCACTGTGCTGTTGACGCTCCGCAACTTGAGCGATGGTGTGCCGCTGGGCGGCCAGGCCACCGCGACACTCACCATCCTGGACGACGACACGGTGGTCGAGTTGCTCGCGCCGACTGTGCGCGCCCTGGAAAGCGACGCCACCGCGCCGGTCACGCTCAGCCGCTACGGTATCGTCACGAACCAGCTCCAGGTGGACGTGCTCGCCACCACCAACGGAACGGCCATCGACGGCCTCGACTTCACGGCGACGAATTACACGGTGATCTTCGCGCCGGGCCAGACCACGGCCGTGGCCCAGGTCAAGCTGTTGGACGACGAGTTGTTTGACGGCGACAAGACCCTGCCGCTGATGCTCACCAACCTGGATGCCAGCGCCACTTACGGCACCAATACCAATGGCCAGGTGCTCGTGCTCGACGACGAATGCTCGCTCCAGTTCGCCGCGAGTACGTACCAGGTGGACGAGTACGCGCGCATTCTCACGCTGACCGTCCAGCGCGACGGCAGCCCCGTGCAGCCGGTGCAGGTGGATTTCGCCACCGTCGATGGCACCGCCACCTCCGGCAAGAAATACATCGGTGCCCGCGGCACGCTGGCTTTCGCGGGCGACCAGATTGTCCGGTCCCAAGACGGGACCGGCGTGCTGGTTCTGCAACCGGGTGAAACGAACCAGTCGTTCAACATCCGCATTCTCGATAACACGATCGGCGACGGCGACCAGGTGTTCTCCGTGGCCCTCACGAATGCGCGCACCGCGGGCGGCGTGGGCTTGCCGCTCACCGCCACTCTCGGCACCAACACCACGGCAGCGGTCACCATCATCGACAACGAGAAGCCGGGGAGTGTGGACTTCGAATTCAACCCCGGCACCGGCGCGAACGACACCGTCCTGACGGTCGCGTTCCAGGCCGACGCCAAGGTGCTGCTCGGCGGCAAGTTCACCGCCGTGGACGAGGTTTCGCTCAACCACATCGCCCGGCTCCACGACGACGGCTACCTCGACACGTTCCTCAACCCGGGCGGCGGCTTCGATGCCGACGTGCTCGCGGTGGCGCTGCAACCCGACGGCCGCATCGTCGTGGGTGGCCAATTCACGAAGTTCAGCACCAACACGCTGAACCGCATCGCCCGCCTGAACGCGGACGCCAGCGTCGATCCGGACTTCAAGGTCGGCGCCGGTGCCGACGCGGCCGTGCGGGCGGTGGCGGTCGAATCCGGCGGCACGATCCTGCTGGGCGGCGACTTCAACAACGTGCAGGGACAACGCCACCAGCGCCTGGCGCGACTCCAGTCCACCGGCGCGGTCGATCCGACCTTTGCACCCGCCTTCGATGGCGCCGTGAATGCGCTGGCGGTTCAGAGCGACGGCAAGATTCTGGTTGGCGGCGCATTCCGGAACGTCGGCAACGCCAGCCGGCCATTCCTCGCGCGGCTCAACGCCGATGGGACGCTGGATGCCGGCTTCAGCCCGACGTTGGACAACACCGTCAATGCCATTGCCCTCCAACCGGACGGCCGCGTGGTCATCGCAGGCGCGCTGCAACTGGCCGGCGGCGCCCCGCGGCACGGCGTGGCCCGGCTCAACGCGGACGGTTCGCTCGATGCTGGTTTCGATCCGGGAACGGGCGCGAATGCGACGGTTTACGCGGCGGGCCTGACCGCCGATGGCAAGGTGATGCTGGGCGGTGCCTTCACCCAGTACGATGGCCAGGACCTCAACCGCCTCGCCCGGCTCAACCCGGATGGCACGCTCGACAGCACGTTTGACATCGGCTCGGGCGCCAACGACACCGTGTACACCCTGCTGGTCCAACCGGACAGCGCGGTGGTCATCGGCGGCGATTTCACGATGGTGAACAAGCTCCCGCGCAACCGCATTGCCCGCATCCACGGCGATGAGAAGTTCCGCCTGAACATCCTCCAGCTCAGTTCCGCCGCGTACCGCGCTTCGGAACTCGACGGGCAGGCCACCCTCGCGGTGACCCGCGCCGGCGATCTCACGCTACCGGCGACGGTGCGTTTCATGACCGCGGATGGCACGGCCACGGCGGGCGTCAATTATGTCGCCACCAACGGCACGTTGAACTTCGCGGCCGGCGAGACGGAAAAGACGTTC
>JAKCAB010000871.1 GCA_021839785.1 bacterium
CACCGTTGGCGTCCTTCACCTGCACGATCGGGCCTTCCTTGATGAACAGGCCGGTCAGGCGGATGGCTTCTTCGAGCGAGCCGCCGCCGTTGTGCCGCAAATCCAGCACCAGACCTTGCGCGCCTTCCGCCACCAGTTTCTTGATCAGGCGCGTCACGTCGTCCGTCGTGCTCTTCGGGGCGGAGGCGGTCTTGAACCGGCCAAGATCGAAGCTGGCGTAAAACGAGGGTAGATCGATCAGGCCCAGGCGGGTGGCCTTGCCATCGTCACCGGGAACCTCGATCAATTTCGCCTTGGCCTGCTGGTCCTCGAGTTTGATCTCGTCGCGTACGAGCGTGACCGTCTTGCGGACCGAGGAATCCGCCGCGTCCGCGGGAATGATGGTGAGCGTGACCTCGGTGTTCTTGGGGCCGCGAATGATGTCCACCACTTTGTTGAGCTTCCAGTCCACGACATCGACCGGCTCGCCGTCCTTCTGCTTCACGGCAACGATCTTGTCGCCCGGCTTGATCTTCTTGCTGCGCGCCGCCGGTCCAGGCAACAGGCTCTCGATGGTGCAATAGCCGTCGTCCGAGCGCAGCAAAGCGCCGATGCCAACGAGGGAGAGCTTCATGCTGATCGCGAAGTTCTCCAGTTGCGCCTTGCCCATGTAATCCGAGTGCGGGTCGTAGGCGTTGGCCAGCGCGGTGAGGTAAAATTGGAGGATGTCCTCGCGATCGAATTCCGCCAGCGTGCGCATCTGCCGCTTGTAGCGCTGGGCCAGCTTTTTGATGATCTCTTCGGGCTTCAGCTTGTTGAGTTCTTCCTGCAAATACTCGTAGCGGAGGTGCTGCCGCCAGAGCGCTTTCGCCGCCTCCAGGTCCTTCGGCCAGGGAATACCTTTGCGGTTGGGCGTGTAACGGTCATCGCCGGTGAAGTCGAATTTGTTGGCCTTCAGCATCTCCGCCGCCAGCGCGGCCCGCTGGTCGAAGCGTTGCAGGAACCGCGCGAAGATTTCGTTGGCGGGCCGGGTGTCGCCCAACCGCAAGGTCAAATCCGCCAGCCGGTTTTCGTAGGGCTCGAATTCCTTTAGATCCTCCTGGGTGAAGTGAAAATGCTGCGGGTCGAGGATGTCGAGGTAACGGTCGTAAAACCGCTGGCCGTACTCCTGGTCCAGCGGATGCCGCGAGTAATGCATGTTTTCGAGCACTCGCGCGGTCAGCCGGGTCACGTCCGGGTCGTACGGGCCGGACAGGACGGGCACCACCTGGTCGTACTTGGTGGTGAAGGTGATCAAGTCCCGGACCAGGTCGGCGGAGGTTTCGGCTTGGGCGAGCTTGGGCGCCGCGGCCGGTGCGGGCGCGGGCGCGGCGTCTTCCGGCGCCACATCGGTTCGTCCTGGCAGGGACCAGAAGGCTACTCCGAAGGCGAAGGCCAGATGGGCAACCAGCCGCCGCGGATTCCGGACGGCCCCTTTGGTTAAAATAGAAGGCAAATTCACAGATTCACCGCCAGCCTCGCGGCCAGCGTCGTGCCAAGATAACGGCTGAAAGCGCTTCGGCAAGCCTGACCCTCGCTCGGGTGCGCGGCAAATTCGCGGACCACACCGGCGGGTGCCGCCACGGGAGTTGGCAGGCCGGGGGCTTTGTGCGACCGTTGCAAGCATGAAGCCCTCCTTGAACCCGTGGCTCGTGAACGCGGACGAGTACCCGGCCGACGGCTATTCCAGCGACCAGTTGGAATTCCTGCTCGCCTACGCCGTCCTGGCGCCCTCGAACTACAACACCCAGCCGTGGCTTTTCCGAATCAACGCCGCCGACGTCGAAATCCACGCCGACCGCCGCCGCGCCATCCGAGTGATCGACCCATACGACCGCGAATTGACGCTCAGTTGCGGCGCCGCGCTTTTCAACCTCCGCACGGCCGCCGAGTATTTCGGACACCGCTACGAGGTCGAACTGCTGCCCGACGCCGGCAACGCAAACCTGCTCGCACGCTTTCGGCTCGGGCTGAAGGCCGAGACGGGCGCGGAGGACATCCTGCTTTTCCACGCGATCACCCAGCGCCGCACCAATCGCCAGCCGTTCCAGCCCGACCCGTTGCCCGCCGAAGTCCGGGATGAACTCACGCAAGCCGCCGCCGCCGAGGGCGCGTGGCTGCAGTTCATCGACGGCGAGGACGCGCGGGCGAACGTGGCGGACTTGGTCGCCGAGGCGGACCGACGCCAATGGGCCGACAAGCACTTCCGCCAGGAACTCGCGACCTGGGTGCGCGCCAAACCGGAGACCGGCCTTGACGGCATCCCCGCGCACGATCACGGCGTCAAAGATTGGCTGGCCTTCGCCGGGCCGGCGCTGATCCGGACTTTCGACCGCGGCGGTGGCGAGGCCGCGCGCGATCGCGAAATCGCAGCGCATTCCCCCACCCTGGCGGTTCTCGGGACCGAGAAAGAAGATTGGCCCGCCTGGCTCGCAGCCGGGCAGGCGCTGCAACACGTTTTGCTCGCGGCGCGGGCGCAAAACGTCTGGACCTCGTTTTTGTGCCAGCCCATCGAAGTGCCGGAGTTGCGCGGGCAACTTACCGAAACGCTCGGGCTGAGCGGCTATCCGCAGGTGCTGCTCCGCCTTGGCTTCGGTCCCGAAGTGCCGCCTACGCCGCGACGATCTCCGCGCGCGATGTTGATTCATCACACCGACCAGAGCCACGCCTGACGGCGAAGTCATTCCCGCGTCGGCCGCCCGGCGGGCCGACCGGGGCAAGCTTGCGCGGACGCGCCCGCCCGCTACGCTGATTCCCAGCGAAGGCCACTGGCCTGCGTCGTCTGGAAATCACTCCGAAACCATGGATACGCACAAGTTGGCGGGCCTCCCGGCACCGGCAGACATGCTGATCGATGTCAGCAAACTCACCCGTGATTATTACGAGCGAAAACCCGATCTGGCCGACCCGACCCAACTCGTCAGCTTCGGCACCAGCGGCCATCGCGGGACTTCGTCAAACGGCACGTTCACCGAAGCTCACATCCTGGCGATCGCCCAGGCCATTTGCGATTACCGCCGCGCGCACGGGCCGACCGGTCCGCTGTTCATGGCCAAAGACACGCACGCCTTGTCCGCCGCCGCCGAGCGCACGGTTCTTGAAGTTCTGGCCGCCAACGGCGTCGAGGTTTTCGTCCAGAACCACGATGGCGTGACGCCCACGCCGGCGCTTTCTTTCGCAATTCTTGAGTACAATCGCCGCCGCAAAGACGATCTCGCCGACGGCATCGGCATCACGCCATCGCACAACCCGCCGGCCGATGGCGGCTTGAAGTACAACCCGCCCAACGGCGGGCCGGCGGACACCACGGTCACCGCCTGGATTCAGCATCGCGCCAACCAGTTGCTTCATTCCGGCAGCCACGGCCTGCAACGCACGCCTTACGAAAAGGCCGTTGCCGCCACGACCACCCACCAGCACGACTTCGTCCGGCCGTACGTCGAAGGACTCGCGTCGGTGATCGACGTGGACGCGATCCGCGCGGCGGGCGTGAAGATCGGCGTGGACCCGCTGGGCGGCGCGTCCGTGGGTTACTGGGAGCCGATCAAGGAGCGTTACGGCCTGAACCTCACCGTGGTGAATCCGCAGGTCGATCCGACGTTCCGCTTCATGACGGTGGACCACGACGGCAAGATTCGGATGGACTGCTCGAGCCCGTTTGCGATGGCGAGGCTGGTGCAACTCAAGAACCAATTCGACGTCGCCTTTGGCTGCGACCCCGACGCCGACCGCCACGGCATCGTCACGCCCTCGCTCGGCCTGTTGAACCCAAACCATTACCTCGCCGTCGCCATCGACTACCTGTTGCGAAACCGCCGGCGCTGGAATGCGTCCTCCGCCGTCGGCAAGACCGTTGTCAGCAGCGGCCTGATTGACCGCGTCGTCAGCGGGCTGGGCCGCCGGCTCGCGGAAGTGCCGGTCGGGTTCAAGTACTTCGTGAACGGCCTCGCCAACGGCTCGTACTGTTTTGGCGGCGAAGAAAGCGCCGGCGCCTGTTTTCTCCGGCACGATGGTTCCACTTGGGTGACGGAAAAG
>JAKCAB010000220.1 GCA_021839785.1 bacterium
CGAAAAGGTGTGGGATTACGACTTCGATCCCGGTACGAACCTCGTGGATGTCTATATCATGCGCTTGCGGGAAAAGATCGACGCCGGACACGAGCGCAAATTGCTCCACACCGTGCGCGGCGCCGGCTACGTGCTCAAGGAGGCATCGTGACCATCCGCACGCGCCTAACCGGCTGGTATGCCGGCATCATGTTCGTCTCGCTCCTCGTGACGAGTTCTCTGCTGTATTATGAACTCGTCGCGGAACCGCGCAGACGCGCCCCCATGAACGAGGCCGCCCGGTGGGAAATCGCCGAGGACGAAGGCGATTGGGGCGAAATCTCCCGCGTCCTGCTTTGGTGTGGCGTGCCGGCCGGGCTGCTCGCGCTGGGCGGCGGTTGGTGGCTCATGCGCCGGGCACTGGGACCCATAACCGCGCTCACCGCGGCGGCGGAACGGATCAACGAGCGCAATCTCGGCGAACCTCTCGCCCGCACCGGCAACGGCGACGAACTGGACCGGCTGACCGAGGTCTTCAACGCCATGACCGCGCGGCTGGACCAGTCGTTCCAGCGCATTCGCGAGTTCACCCTCCACGCTTCGCACGAACTCAAGACGCCGCTCACCGTCATGCGCGGCGAACTCGACACCTGGCTCCAGGATCCGACGCTGGGCGCGGCGCATCGCGAACGGTTGCTCGGCCAACTCGACGAACTGGACCGGCTGGCGCAGATCGTCGATGGCCTCACGTTGCTCGCCAAGGCCGACGCCGGCCAGGTGCCGCTGGCCCGCGAACCCGTCCGGTTCGACGAACTGGTCCGCGACGCGCTCGCCGACGCCGAGATTCTCGCCCAACCGCGCGGCGTGCGGATGCGTCTGGGCGCTTGCGAGCCGCTCACCATCCTCGGCGACCGCCATCGCCTGCGGCAATTGCTGCTCAACCTCACCGACAACGCCATCAAGTACAATCACCCCGGCGGCGAAGTGCGGCTCGCGTTGCACGGCGTGGAAACCGGCGCCGTGCTCGTCGTCGCCAACACCGGACCGGGCCTCGCGCCGGAGCGGTTGCCGCGCGTCTTCGATCCGTTCTTCCGCGGAGACGCCAGCCACAGCAACGCCATCGAAGGATGCGGCCTGGGCTTGAGCATTGCGCGGTGGATCGTGGGCGCCCACGGCGGCAACATCGACCTCGCCTCCGAACCGGGCCGGCTCACCACGGTGACCGTCACGCTGCCGCTGGCCAATGCCGCCGTGAAAGCCACGCCCGCACGACAAACCACCACGCGATGATCCGAGGATTTCGATTTGCGCCAGCCTGCCTGGCCGATAGTTTCGCTTCACCAATGCGAGCAAAGTTCTCCTGGCTGCTCGGCGCCCTGGCGGTGGCCATGACGGGTTGCGCTCATTACGAAGCCAAGCCACTGGTTGCCCGCGATGCCGCCGCCGCGTGGGACCAGCGCTCGCTCGACACCCCGGAACTCCGGCACTTCCTCGAACAAAACCTCCACCGCGAATTCGCCGAATGGCCGCCGCGCGCGTGGGATTTCGACACGCTGACCCTGGCCGCGTTTTACTACCACCCCGACCTCGACGTGGCGCGCGCAAAATGGGGTGTCGCTGAGGCGGGCAAGATTACCGCGGGCCAGCGGCCCAATCCCACCGTAGCTCTCTCGCCCACCTACAACACAACGACTCCGCCGCCGTGGATTCTCGGCCTCGACTTCGACATCCCCATCGAGACGGCGGGCAAACGCGGCTATCGGATTTCCAAAGCGAAGCAGCTTTCCGAAGCGGCCCGTCTGAACGTTGCCGCCGTGGCCTGGCAGGTCCGCAGCCGGCTGCGCCAGGCGTTGCTGGATCTCTACGCGGCAACCGAGACGGAAAGGCTTTTGCAGAAGCAGGAAACCACGCAAACCGAAATCGTCCGCCTCCTGGAGCAACAACTCGCGGTCGGAAACATTTCGGGATTCGACCTGACGCAGACGCGGATTGCGCTGAACACCACGCGGCTGTCGCTGCTGGAAGCGCGCAAACAAAGCGCGGAGGCGCGCGTGCGCGTCGCCGATGCCCTGGGGCTTCCGGCCAGCGCGCTCGCGGGAACGGAGATTTCCTTCGCCGGGCTGAACCAGTTCCCCACCGCGCTGGCGGCGAAGGAAATTCGGCAACGGGCTTTGCTGAATCGCGCCGACATCTTGAGCGCCCTGGCCGAATACGCCGCCAGCCAGGCGGCACTGCAACTGGAAATCGCCCGACAATTCCCGGACGTCCATCTCGGTCCGGGTTACCAACTGGATCAAACCGATAACAAGTGGTCGCTCGGCTTGACGGTGACATTGCCCGTGTTGAATCAGAATCAAGGCGCGATTGCCGAGTCCGAAGCGAGGCGCGTCGAAAGCGCCGCGCGATTCAATGCCCTCCAAAGCAAAGTCATCGGGGACATTGACCGCACCGTGGCGGGTTATCGGGCGGCGCTGCAAAAAACCGCGACGGCCGAGGCGCTGTTGAGCGACTTGAACAAACGGCAGCAATCGGTCCGAGCGATGTTCGAGGCCGGCAACGCGGATCGCTTGGCCTTGAGAAACGCGGAATTGGAATTCAGCGCCGGCGCGCTGGCTCGTCTGGATGCCTTGATCAAGGCGCAGCAAGCTTTGGGGCAATTGGAAGACGCGGTCCAAAGCCCATTGACCTTGTCCGACTCGATTCTCACCCAGACGCAGAACAACCCGCGTCCCGCGCAAGAGGAATCCCGCCCATGAGCAAAAAGCGAATCGGGAAAACGGTGGCGGCGCTGCTGGGCGGCGCGCTGCTCGTCATTGTCGTCGGCAAATGGACCAGACCTTCGGCCACCGGGGGAACGGAGGCGGAAGTCACGCCCGAAGTGGCGGTTCAGGTCGGCAAGATCACGCGCGCCACCTTGCGCGGCTACGTCGAGGGCTTTGGCATGGTCGAACCCGAACCGGCCACGCCGGGCAAGCCGGCGGCGAGCGCGAGCGTCGCGTCGCCGTTGGCCGGCGTTGTCGCGGAAGTCGCCTGCGCGGAAGGCCAGCGGGTGGACAAGGGGCAGCTTCTATTTCGGCTGGACGATCGCGTCGCCAAAGTCGCCGCCGAGAAGGCGCGGCAAGCGGTGCGGTTTGCGGAGGCGGTAGTCGAACGGGAGAAGACGTTGTGGCAACAGCAAAACACTTCGCTCAAGAGAGTTCAGGAGGCGGAAGCGCAGTTGGCGCAGGCGCAGGCGGGATTGGCCGGCGCGGAAACGCAATTGGCGTTGCTCAAAATTGAAGCGCCGCTCTCCGCCACGATGACCCGCGTGAATGCCAGGACCGGCGACGCTGTGGACCTGAACAAGACGCTGGCCGAGTTGGTGGATCTGGAGCGCCTGGTGTTGACCATGAGTGTCCCGGCAGGCCGGTCGCCCGCACTTAAGCTGGGGCAAGTCGTCGAGCTGCGCAGCGGGCAAACGAATCCGCCGTCTCTCGGTCCCCTGGTGTTCATCAGCCCGCAAGTGGACGTGACGAATGACACCGTCCTCGTGCGCGCTTCCATTCCGAGGAACGCCGGCCTCCGGCCCGGACAATTTGTACGCACTCGGATCGTCACCGAACAACACGACGACTGCCTCGTTGTCCCACGCGAGAGCGTCGTGACCGATGGCCAGGGCCGCAGTGTCATCGCGCTGGTCGAGGGCGACAAAGCCCATCAAAAAGCGGTGACTCTGGGTTTGCAGGACGGCGATTGGATTGAAATCCAGGGGGAAGGTCTCAAGGAGGGCGCGGCGATTGTCACCGTGGGCGCGTATGGCCTGCCTTCGGAGGCGAAAATTCGTGTGGTGAACCCGTGACGCGCAGCGAACTCGCATGAGCCTTGAACCTGTGGATAAGAAGCTGTCCCTGGTCGCCCGTTTTTCCACCCGCCATGCGTTGGCCATCACCTTCATCGCGGTGGCGTTGTGCCTGGCGGGCGTTTACGCGGCGCTGCACACCCCGTCGTCGGTGTTTCCGCAGACGAATTTTCCGCGCGTCGTCATTTTGGCGGACAATGGCGTGATGCCGGCCGACGAAATGAAGATCGGAA
>JAKCAB010000065.1 GCA_021839785.1 bacterium
AGTACATCGACCGCGTCCGGCAGATAAGCGAGACGCTTAAAGCCTACGGCCTCGGCCTGGAACTCAGCTTGCTCAGCCCGCTCGAGGTCGGTCCCGGCTATGTCCGCGCCACCGGCGAATCCGGGCAGTGGGTCCAGTACCGCGAAGGCTGGCGCGATCCACGCACCGGGCATTTCACGGTGTCGCTCTGGGAGCAACTGCGCTGGACAAACAACAAAGGCACCATCGAACTGAAGCGGCTGGGCGTTCGCGCCTTCGCGTTTCGCGAACGCCGCGTGGGCCGCACGAGCTTCTACGCCGTCGAGCCCGGCCAAATCGTCGAACTCAAGCAACCGGTCGAGATCGAAGTCGCCGAGCCAGAGAATCCGCGTGCCCGGATGCGCCGACTGACGATCCGCGGCCGCGGCGAAACCGACATTGGCCCAAAGGATCGAGTGCTGGTCGTGGTCAGCTACGCCACACCGGAGCTGGACTACTTCAGCCCGAAAGCGCTGCCGTTTCTGCAAGACTTGGTGAACCGCTACCACCACGCCGGCGTGCCGTTGAATGGACTCTACGCCGACGAAATGCACATCCAGCAGGACTGGTCGTACTTCGATCACCACGACGCAGGCCAGTTCACGCTCCGCTACCTGACAGCCAACCTGGCCCGGCGTTTCGCCGAACTTTACGGCGCGGAGTTCGCCGATTTCGAAAAGCACCTGGTCTATTTCTGTTACGGCCAGCACAGCTTTCTGAGCGGCCTCGACGCCCGGCTGCGCGCCCAACACGTTTTCGGCGGCAGCCCGGACGACATCCAGCGCACCTTTCTCTTGCGACGCCGGTATTACGACCTGCTCGACAAGACCGTCATCGACTTGTTCGCGCAGGCGAAGGAACACGCGGAGAAGCTTTACGGGCACGAACTCGAAGCGCGCGCGCACGCCACTTGGGCGCAAAGCCCCACCATCGATTCTTGGCGCACCGGCAACCTCCCGCTGGCCCCGCGCCAATACGAGTACACGTCGGACTTCGAATGGTCGAACACCGTCCAGCAAGCGGCGGCGGCGTGCAGCGATTACTTCCGCTGGAACGCCTTTCTCACCGGCGGCGGCAACGACCACGCCGAAGGCGGCTGGGCTGACCGCGATTATTACGGCCTCGCGCTGGCCTGCTCGACCGGCATCCTGAACAAATGGCCGAACGCCTACGCCGCCGCGTGGGGCATGCCCGGCCCCGCGCTGCACCGGCATCAAGCCTTGCAGGACGCCTTCGGCGCCGCGGCCAGCCCGTGGTTCCAAGCGATCGAGGACTGCCAGCACCGCGACGTGGAGGTGTTGATGCTTTACCCGCTGGGCTTGGTCGCGAGCGAAGAGCGCTTCGGCTCGTGGATGGTCCAGTACGGCTACGCGAACTACGTGACCGCCGAGCAACTGCTCCGGCACGGCCGCGTGGCGGACGGCGGTTGGATCGAGATGGCCGGCCGGCGCTTCAACACCGTTGCCGCGCTGTTCGAGCCTTTGCCGCCTGCCGGCTTGTTGCCCTTCCTCGAAGATTTCGTCGCCAAAGGCGGCCAGCTCGTCTGGTCCGGCCCGCCACCGCGGCCCGACTTGGCCGGCACGCCCGTGCTCGAACGCTGGCAGCGGTTGTGCGGCGTGGCGAACTTGCGATTTGCCCAGGAAGGCCACGTGGCCGCCGGCGAAATCGTCAGCTTCGAGGCTGCGCTGAAAGCCGTGCCGCCCCAGACGATCCTGACCGACTTTCTGGTGGACCGGATTTACCCGGTCGAACCGGCCGCGGGAACGGAAGTGGTCGCGCGCGTCGCGGGCCAAACGGTCGGCCTGCAACGCCGGGCCGGCGAAGGCACGGCGACTTTCCTCGGCTTTCGGCCGCGCGACGATCAGGCGGCTTCGCTCGGTTACGAAGTGCGGACGTGGTTCGAGATTCTCAAGGCGCTGGGAACCTACCCGGGCGCGGATAATCCGTCGGTGGTCGCGCGCACCTCGCCTTACCTGGCCACGCGCTTCCCGAACGGAACGACGGTCGTGGTGGCGCATTTACGCTCTTACGTCGAGGGCTGGCCGGGCGGGTTTCATCGCGATGCCAAGCAAGACGAGGCGTTCCTGGCGGCTCACCCGCTGCCATCGGACGCCCTCGACCTCCGCGACTTCCGCGTAAACGGCCACACGGTGGATTTCAAAGGTTCGCTGATCGTCGGGTTCCGGCTCGATGCCGCGCAGCGCCCGATCGCCTTCAGCGGCCACAACTGCGACCGAATTCGTGTCAACGGCCAAGAACACGTCTTTGCCAACGCGCCGCTGGCACACCTTGCCTGGGCGCCAGTGCTCGAAAGTCGGCGCGTGCCGGGCGGCGCAGTGATGGAATTGTGGGTCAACGGCTCGGCGAACGTGACGATCCCCGTGCCGGCCGGCGTCGCTGGCGGCCGGTTGTTCACACAACGCCCGCGGCTCGGATCGGTCGGCCAACCCATTGCCGCAACCATCGAGGCGGGCCAACTCAAGTTCCGCGCGGAAGCGGCTTGGGGCCACGCCCACCTTTACCTGCTGCCCGCCTGAACGGCGACAGCAACCATCGGAGAGCCAAGCCTCACGGCGAGCTGACGCGGTAGAAGCGCGCCGCTGTGCCGGCACTCAGTGACTCGGTGAAGTTGCCTTCGGTCAGGCCGGTCGCGGCCGGAGTCCAAGGCCCGCTCAGCGACGGCGCCGCCACCACCGAGTACGTGTGACCGGCTTCGGCCTGCCAGGACAACGTCACGGAACTGTTCGCGTCGAGCTTGATGCTGACCGGCCCGAGGTCGGCCGGAGGAATCGTGGGCGGTTCGCTCCAGAGCTTGCCGTCGTATTGCCGGCCAAGCGTGACCGGCGCGGTGCCCACGCTTGTTTGCGCCACGAAGCCGCTGTCGATCGTTGGGTAGCGCGTCATCGAGCCACCTCCGCTGACCATCGCCGAGGAATAGACCACGCGTTCGACAATGCCACCGAGCGCGTTGCGGACGATGACGGTGTCGCCGGTGTTGTTCAGCGCCAGGCCGGCGCTGCTTTCGCTGGCCGGAATCGAAAGGACATCCAGGTTGGGCAGCATCCCGTTGAGCGGCCCGCCATAGACGATGATGGCGTTCTGGGAACCCAGTGTGAACGAATCGTAGAACTTGTGCCGCACTTGCACGGCGTCGGCGATGGTCCAACCGGCGAGGTCAAGGTCCGTGCCGCTGAGGTTGGCGAGTTCGAGGTACTCGTCGTGCTGGCTGGGATTGTCGCTGGGCGGGTCGCGGCGCAGCGGGTTGAACTGCGGCGCGGCGGTGTCGGTGCTGGGGTTCGCCAGGTACTCCGTGATCGCGACCTGCTGTTCCGCGGCGGTCGGCACGTAGATTTGCCAAGTCGTGGTGTTCGTGGCGCCGGCGTTCCAGGCCAGCAACGTCACCGCGTACAACTGGCCGGCCTCGGCCACGGTCGGGTTGAAGCTGAATGTGCCTTCGACGCTCGCACCGCTGGTGGTCGCAAAACTCCATTGAGCCGACGCGGGCAGGCTGGCCTGACCCGGTTGAACGCTGACGCTCCCGCCCAGCGGATCGGTGACGGCGATTTGAATCGTCAGTTTTTCTCCCGGTCGCAGACCCAGCTCGGTGAAGGTATTCGTCGGCAGGTCGCCAGGGCGGACGAGGTTTTCCACCACGTTCGTGAACCGCACGGTGGGCGCCTTGCTGGCGGTGAGGATGTCGGCGAACCGCGATGGCAGAATCTGGTAGCCCGAGTCGCGCGGGTCGCTGGAGTCGAATTGCGACAACACCCCCACGACCGCGAACGGGCCGGTGGGCGTCGCCTGGCCACCGATGTCCGTGTACCGGTTTACGAACAAGGCGTACGGAAACCCGCCTTCGTCGGTGACGGTGACGGTTTTGTTCGCGGGGAAAGTGGTGACGTCTGGCGGCAACGTCAGGTTCGTAAACGTCACCAGGCGGCCTTCCCAGTTGGCTTCCAAGTCGGGCGAGGTAAGCGCGGTCAGTTCAGTCGGGCTGGTGGCGCGGGGCACGGGC
>JAKCAB010000546.1:0-2823 GCA_021839785.1 bacterium
CTGAACACCAACCGGCCGATCTGGGGTCTGCGCGGCGGACTGCTATTCGCAATCCCTCCCGGTGGTTTCGGCGGCGGGGAGGGCGGACCGCGCGGCTTGATCCGGCTCGGCTACCCGACGCTCACCAACGGGGGTTACGCGCTGATCAACTTCATCGCGATCGAGCCGGTGGCGAACGGCCGGCGCGGCTTCAGCGAACTCGAGACCAGCCGGCTCGACGGCGTGGCCGGCAAACGGCTTTGGATCAGTGCCGACAATGCGGAACCGCAGTCGGCTCCGAGCCTCAATCCCGGCCGGCTTTCCTCGCTGACGTCGGGTGTTGAGCAACTCGAACTCACGCTGCGGGTCGAGAAGTTCGAGAACGACGCCCACGTGTTTGTCGTGCTGGCCCAGCGCAGCGATGCGCCAGACGAACTCCGGCTCACGCTCCACCGCGAGCCCGACAGCGCGCCGATCGAACAAGGCATCCTCACCGCCACAATGGGCAACCTGGCCCGCACGCGCCGGCTGCGGTTGCGCGACGCGGCGGTCACCAGCCAGGAGCTTTACCCGCATCATCGCGGGGACGGCTTTGCCGCGCACACCGTGTTCCCGCTGGCCCGGTTGCCGCGTATCGCGAGCGGCGACGTGCTGGTGGCGGTGACCACCGACGAAGCGGAACCCGCCGCCGTGTTTCCGTTCCCCGGCTCCCGACGCTGGTATTACGCCGGCGTGCCGGTCACGCAGTATTGGCGCAAACCGGCCCGTGATCTGCGTGGCGATCTGCAGGCCGCGGTCAACGCGCGGTTCACTTACTGGATGTCGCAGCAGCCGATTCCCGGCGGCGTGGCTTTCGAAAACTTCGAGTTGCGCGAACCTTTCCACGACGGCCAGACGGTCATTTTCGGCATCACCCGCAAAACGCCGGCCGCGCTGGGTGTCACCGGCAAACCTTCGCCTTCGCGGCCATGAAGCGCGGCTTCGTCGAACGCGGTGGGTGGTGGGTGCTCGGCCAGTCGGTCTTGATGCCGCTGGTGGTCGCTTTGGGACCGCTCACGCCGGGCGATTGGCACTGGCCGGAGTTGCGTTTCCTGGCGTGGGCTTTGTTCGCGCTGGGTGCGTCGTTCGGCATCGGCGGCGCGTGGGTGTTGGGCCGGAACCGGACGGTCTTTCCGCATCCGAACGAAGGTTCCCAGCTTGTCCGGCACGGCGTGTACCGTTTTGTCCGGCACCCGCTTTACGCCAGCCTCATGTGGTTGTCGGCCGGCTGGGGCGTCGTTTGGGAGAGTTGGCCGACCCTGCTGACAGGGCTGCTCTTGACGGTGTTTCTGATCTTCAAGTCCCACCGCGAAGAGCGCTGGCTGCGCGCGCATTTCCCCGACTATGCCGACTACGCCCGCCACGTACGGCGGCTTATCCCTTGGCTGTATTGAGCGCGCCCTTCAGCCCTCCGCTGGCAGTTCCACCCATTGCCGCGTTTCCGCGGAACGGACGGCGGCATCCATCACCAGTAGGACGCGGGCGCCTTCGTGAAAACCGGGCACGCACGGCCGCTGGGTGCGGATGGCGTCCACGAACTCGAACGCCTGGTCATAGCGGAAAGTCACCAGCGGATCGCCCACGCCGGGATCGCGCGGCGCGCCGGGCCACGTCCAGAATTCGCGCGGCACCGGCACGATCTCCAGCCCCGGCCCGCCGGCCCGGCCCAACTGGAGTTCGTTCCATTTGCCGGTGATAAATACCGCGCTGGCCTGGCTGCCGTTGACCTCCACGGTGTCGAGGCTGCGCCAGCTTTCGTTGCGGCCGCTGGCCAGCTTGCTGCTTTCGAGCACGCCGGTCGCGCCGTTGCGGAAGTCGGCCAGGATGGCCACCCAATCGTCGGTGTCGTTCGCGTGGCCGTCGCGGACCGGCGTGAGGTTTTTCAAATTTGCCACCAGGCGCTGCACCGGTCCGACCAGGAGGTGCGCGAAGTCGATCCGGTGCGAGAGCATGTCGCCGAGTTCGCCGGTGGCGGCGAGTTTCCGGACCTGCCGCCAGCCCAGATTGCGCGTGCCCCAGTCTTGGAGCCGGCACGACCGGTAGTGGCGGATGTCGCCCAAAACGCCTTCGCGGACCAAATGGCTCAGATAACGCATCGCCGGCACAAACCGGTAAGTGAACGCAGTCATGTGCCGCACGCTGGCGCGGTCGGCCGCCTCCGCCATGCCGCGCGCTTCGGCGGCATTCATGGCGATGGGCTTCTCGCACAGGACGTGCTTGCCCGCGGCGATGGCGGCGTGGGCGATCGGCGCGTGGGTGAAATTCGGCGTGGCGATGACCACCGCGTCCACGTCATCGCGCGTCACGATTTCCTCGAAGCGGGTTGAAGTCACAACCACTCCGGTCTGCTGGCGGGCGCGCTCAAGCGCGGCGGGGTCGGCGTCGCACAAAGCAACCACGCACGTGTCCGGGCAGAGCGCGAAACCGGGCAGGTGATTTTGCAGCGTGATTCCGCCGCATCCGACGATCGCGACGCGCAGCGCAGACATGGCGATTCAAGGTTGGGAAGGCGGCGATCGGTTTAGCCGATTTTCTCCCAGAGCGCGATTTGCGGCGGCTCGGCGAACAGTTCGTCGGCCCTGGCCAGCAAAGCCTTCAAATGCGGTCGGGCGAGGTGATCGTCCAAGTGCCGCTTGCTGGTCCAGTTCTCGTGAAACAGGAACGCGGCCGGATCGCCGACCGCCTGATGCAGGTCGTAGTTCTGGCAACCTGGCTCCTGGCGGGTGGGTGCGATCAAGGCCAGCAAGGTCCGGCGCACTTCGGCCTCGCGGCCCGGTTTGGCTTTGAGCGTGGCGACGACGGTGA
>JAKCAB010000546.1:2833-4032 GCA_021839785.1 bacterium
GGTGAGCGGCGCGGCTTTCATCGACGGCATGATCGTGGCGATGGCTTTGCCTTGGCAACCTCGATCTGCGTGCGCTCACCGATCGGGTAGGGTCGCTCTGAACAAAGAGGCAAATTATTGATGCGGCTGAAATTCGAAGGCCAAAATCCGAATATGCCGAAAGCAGCCCGAAGCCCGAAATCGGAAGACCAGAGAGCCTGGCGAACGGCCGTTGCGTTGCGGGGTTCGGATTTCGGATTTCTTTCGGGTTTCGGCCTTCGGGCTTCGGGCTTTGTCCCCAAAGACTGGAGGAGATGGTCAGAGCAGCGCTGACCGCTCGGATATGGGACCGAGGAAGCCGCCGCCCTGTCCGTTTGCTGGCTTGGCTTGGCTTGCGTCCGGCTGTCGGAACAAGCGAGCGGGAAAGAACCCGGCGGCCGGCCCGTTTCGGCAATCGCCTTGCCTCCGCGACCGCGCCGCCTAGGATGCGGTCTCGGAGCCCCGGCACAACCAGGTCCCGGGCCCGCTGTCAACGCATGGTCCGGTCATTCGCTTACACGACCCAGGGTCGCCTTCACACGAAGGACATCCAGGCGTTTCTGATGCCGACGCTGTTGTCGGACACGAATCTGTTTCTCTGGGTCGATCTGGAGAACCCGACGCCCGAGGAAACCCATTTTTTCCTCGAGGAAGTTTTCCACTTCCACCCGCTCTCGATTGAAGACTGCGTCGCGGACAGCCCGTCGCCGAAGGTCGAGGAGTATTCGCCCAAGGAGGATGATCGGTTCACGCCGTATCTCTTCATGGTGATTCACGCGGTGGATTACAGCCGGGCGGACGGGGTGTTCGCGACCAGCGAGCTGAACTTCTTCCTCGGCCGCAATTTCCTGGTCACGTACCACGTCCAGCCCTTGAAGAGCGTGGCCAACGTGGCCGAGCGCTCGGTCCGCAGCAACGTCCACATCGCGCGCGCGCCGGACCGCCTGGCCTATTCGCTGCTGGACTCGATCGCCGAAAACTACAAGCCCGCGCTGGAGGAACTCTCGCTCGAGATCGCGGAGATCGAGGAGCGGGTGTTGCGCGAGCCCACGCGGGAGACGTTGAACAGCATCCTGAAGGTGAAGAAGGAAGTGCTGCACCTGCGCCAGATCATCGGCCCCCAGCGCGAGGTGCTGGCACGGTTCGCGGCCGGCGAATTCAAGCTCATCCGCGGCCACCTG
>JAKCAB010000857.1:0-513 GCA_021839785.1 bacterium
CACCAACGTGCCGCTGGCGCTCACCAACGTGGTCTTTGACGCCACGATCGTCACCAATTCCTGGCCGAGCAATGCATTCGCCCTGCCGGTATTGCGGGCGACCCTGCTGGCGCAATCCGCGGTTTACCGGCCGGTGCCCACCCCGAACCTCGTGGCCTCGACGGTCAACACGCCGTTCATCCCGGGGCTGGGCTTTTACACGCCGGACTGGACCCTGCGCTCCACGAACAATTTCATCTGCGCGATCGTGGACGAGCGGACGCAACGGCTGGTGGACTTCGTGACCATCGGCAACATGCGTTCGGCGATCAACGTCAGCCGGGAACTGATGGGCCAAACCCAGTTGGCGGCGACGGGCGCCACCAGCGAACCGGCCAACGTCTGGAACACCAACCGCGTGGGCGGCGTGCTCAGCACCAACGTCCCCACGATCGGCATCGAAAACCAGATGGGCATCTCGCTGGGCAGCATCCCGGTGAGCGAGGCCCAGTGGCGCAGTTACAGCCAGTTGAC
>JAKCAB010000857.1:523-4025 GCA_021839785.1 bacterium
ACGGCTGAGGGCCAGGACAAGGCCAAGAGCATCGACCGGTTCCGCATGTTCTGCGGCGAAACGCCACTGGTTTATACCAGCGCGCGCCAGCGGCAGCAGCTCGAGGCCAAACTCATGGGCCGGCTGGAAGTGCAGGCGCCGTTCTCGCCCACGCGGAAACTTTATCAAGACACCACCTGGCAGGCGAACGATCCGTTGGTGCATTACCTCGCGCAGGATCTGCTGGATCCGTTCAACCGCCCGGACGATCCCACCCGGACCAACACCGTCCGCTTCGCCGTGCCGCCAACCGCGGTGCTCACCAACTCCAACCTCGGCCTGGTCAACGAGCGCTATTCGCCGTGGGGCGGCAATCCCCGGCTCACGCCGGGGGTGCGCGCCTACGACAATCGCGTCAAGGATCCGATGATTACGCGCTCGGACGATTGGGATTTCCCGACCAACAAGTTCCCCAGCCTGGGCTGGATTGGCCGTGTCCACCGCGGCACGCCCTGGCAGACGGTCTATTTGAAATCCGGCGTGATTGGCACCAACGAGTGGCTGCGCTGGGCCGGCAACTTGGGCACCCATCCCACCAACGACTGGCCGCTCATCGAGGCCTTTACCGTCGCGCCAAACGAAAACGCCGCGCGCGGGCTGCTGTCGGTGAACCAGACCAACCTCGCCGCCTGGTCGGCCGTGCTCAGCGGCGTGACCGTGCTCTCGAACCTGACGCCGGCCAACGTCGTGTTGCGCGGCCAGCGACCGCAATTTGCCGACGTGACCATCCAGCCGGACTACCCGGCCTACCCGCAACTGCGGCGCATCGTGGAAGGCATCAACCGCGCCCGCGCCCGCGAGGTGGTGGCCAACCACCAGACCCTCCCGGTCTTCAACCGGCTGGGCCGCATCCTGGCCACGCCGGAACTCACGGTGGCCTCGCCTTTCCTCAACACCAACAACGTCGTAACCGACGACGTATTGGAACGGATTCCGCAACAGATTCTCTCGCTCCTGCGCGAAGACGATCCGCGTTTCGTGGTCTATGGCTTCGGCCAGGCGTTGCGGGAAGCCCCCAACTCCCTCTACCTGCAATCCGGCGCGTTCAACCGGATGTGCACCAACTACCAGGTCACGGCGGAGTTTGCCGTCAAGGCGGTCATCCGGCTTGAAGGCGCCCCGCTCAACCCGCGCGCCGTGGTCGAGAGTTACCAAGAACTGCCGCCGCAATAGCGCGCACACCCGGTCTGGCGTATGAAATCGCGATTTTGGCCCGTCCTCAGTCTCCTGGCGTTTGTGGCCGGTCTGCTCTTCTGGATGGAGGGCAACCGCCGGCGCGAGGCCGCCCGCCCGCCCGCGCCCACCAACGCCCTGCAAACCACCCAGAAAGTGGCGCAACTCACCGCGCCTCCCCGCTCGAACGTCACGTTGTTGACGCGGCTGGACCATCTGCGCGGGGCGGGCACTGCCGCCGCTGCGGCTCCGGTCAAGCACACCGACCCGCAGTTGCCGCAGCGGCTGCGCAACACGGATCGAAGCCTTGCGGCGTTGAGCCGGAGCGACACCGCGATCCTGCTGCAAAATGCGCTGATCGACACCGCCAGCCGCGATCCGCTGGACGTGCCTGCCGCGTTGCGGGCCACCGGCGAACCCGGCGCCTACGTGGTGCAAGCCCGCGGCCCGGTGACCGAGAAGTTCCGCGCCAACATCGCGGCCAGCGGCGGCCGCATCGTTTCGTACATCCCCAACAACGCCTACCTGGTCCGGATTTCCGGCCCAGGCGCGGCGCAATTAGCGGCCACGGCCCAGGCGGTCCTGCCGTTCGAGCCGTACTACAAACTCGCGCCCAGCCTGCTCAAACAAGTGCTCGACGCACAACCGTTACCGGCGGGGGCGCGGCTGGCGGTCACCGCCTTCGCCGAAGACCGCGACGCCGTGCGCGCCGCCTTGCGCGATCTGCACGCGGCCGTTTTGAACGAAGCGCACAGCCCGTTCGGGCCGCAGTTCGTCGTCGCGCCGGAAGGCACGGACCTGGCGGCGCTGGCCGGTCTGCGCGGCGTGCAACTGGTCGAGCCATACACCGAGCGCGTGGTAATGAGCGATCTGACCCGCGAGCGGCTGGCGATTTCCGCGGACACGGTGGTGTCCAACAACTACCTGGGCCTCACCGGCAGCAATGTCTGGGTGAACGTCAACGACACCGGGGTGGACGCCCAAAACCCGGACCTGACCGGCCGCGTGTTTGGCACGAACTCCTTGGACCCGATTCTGACGGACCCGACCGGCCACGGCACCCACGTGGCGGGGGTCATCGCCAGCAGCGGCGAGCACGGGCCGACGGGTACCAACGTGCCGCCGGGCTCGGTGACCAACGCGAATTTCCGCGGCATGGCGCCCGAGGCGAAACTGTTTGCCTTGGGCGTGGACCTGGTGAGCGGCCCGCTGGTGTCGGACACCGCGCTTCAGACGATCGCGGCGCAGACGAATTATCTGACCCTGGGCCGGACGAACGCGCTGATTTCGAACAACAGTTGGGGCTACAACCGCGCGTACGAATACGACTCCGCCGCCGCCAGCTATGACGCCGCGGTGCGCGACGCCCTGCCGGACGAAACCGGATCGCAGCCGCTGTTGTACGTGTTCTCCGCCGGCAACGAAGGCTTCGGCAACGGCTCGGGCAGCGGCGGCGTGCCGGGATCGATTCACTCGCCCGCGACGGCCAAGAACGTGCTGACGATCGGCGCAACCGAGCAGATTCGCCCCGTTACCGAAACCGTGGTGGTCACCAACCAGGTCACAAACATCGTGAACGGCGAGTTCGAGGTCACCAACGTCGTGGAGACGAACGAGGTGGTGCTGACCTACGCAGACGCCAACGACGAGGTGGCGCCGTTTTCGAGCCGCGGCAACGTCGGCATCGGCGTTGAAGGCGACCAGGGCCGCTTCAAACCCGACTTGGTGGCGCCCGGCGTCTTCGTGGTTTCCACGCGCTCGACGGATTGGTCCGTGGACCTCACCACCACGAACACCACGATTTACACGTACGCCCAGCAGTTGGTGCTTCCCGACGAATGGAACCGGTACAGCCTCCTCGTGCCGTCCAACACGGTGCGGCTGACCATCACTACGCTGCCCGCCCCGGACTCGCCGCAGCCGTTCCCGGATTTGCAGATTTACGCCAAGTTCGGCGCCGATCCGACGACCGCGGATTTTCGGGGCGTGACCAATGTGGTGATCGCTTCGCCGCAGGAAGGCGAGTGGTTCTACGCCATCGCCAATCCCACCCAGTCGCGCGTGACCTTCACCTTGCGAGTCCGCCTCGAGGTCAAGAACGCCAACGAAGACCTGGTGGCCCTCCTGAAGCGGATCGACGATCCGTTCCGGACCAACAACATTCCGTACCGGTACGACACCGGCACCAGCGCCTCGGCGGCGGCGGTGTCGGGCTTGCTGGCGTTGATGCAGGAATTCTTCGAGCAACAACTCAAGCAGTCGTACAGCCCCGCCTTGATGAAGGCGCTCC
>JAKCAB010000825.1 GCA_021839785.1 bacterium
CAGGTCTGCAAATTCGCCAACGTCCTCAAGTCGCTCGGCGTGAAGCGCGGCGACCGCGTGGCGATTTACCTGCCCATGATTCCCGAACTGGCGGTGGCGATGCTGGCCTGCACGCGCATCGGCGCCATCCACTCGATCGTGTTCGGCGGGTTCAGCGCGGACGCGCTTTCGGGCCGCATCAACGACTCGACGTGCAAGTTGCTGGTCACCTCGAACACCTCGTTGCGCGCCGGCAAGCGCATCGGGCTCAAAGCCATCGCCGACGAAGCGCTCAAATCCACGCCCAGCATTCAACGGGTCGTCGTGGTCAGGCGCAACGACGCGCCGTGCAACCTCGTCCTCAACCGCGATGTCTGGTGGCACGAGCAGATGGCCGCCGCGAGCGCGGATTGCCAGCCCGAGGTGATGAACGCCGAAGACGTCTTGTTCATGCTCTACACCTCCGGCTCGACCGGCAAACCGAAGGGGGTCGTCCACACCACCGCCGGCTACCTGCTGCACGTCGGCCTCTCGCACAAGTACATCTTCGACGTGCACGAGGACGACATCTACTGGTGCACCGCCGACATCGGCTGGGTCACCGGCCACAGTTACATCGTCTATGGCCCGCTGTGCAACGGCGCCACCAGCCTGATGTTCGAGGGTGTGCCCACGTTCCCCGACGCCGGCCGGTTCTGGCAGATCATCGAGAAGTTCAAGGTCACCGTGTTTTACACCGCGCCGACCGCCATCCGCTCGTTGATCCGCCTCGGCGAGGAATGGCCGAACAAACATGACCTGAGCAGCCTGCGCGTGCTCGGCACGGTGGGTGAGCCGATCAACCCCGAGGCCTGGATGTGGTACCATCGCGTCATCGGCAAGGAGCGCTGTCCGATCGTGGACACGTGGTGGCAGACCGAGACCGGCGGCATTCTCATCAACCCGCTGCCCGGCGCACACACCTTGAAGCCCGGCAGCGCCAGCCGGCCGTTCTTCGGTGTCGAACCGGTGGTTCTACGCGACGACGGCAGCGAATGCAGCCCGAACGAAGGCGGCAAGCTCTGCATTCGGAAACCGTGGCCCGGCATGATGCGCACCACCTGGGGCGATCACGATCGGTTCATCGACACCTACTTCACGATGTACCCGAACATCTATTTCACCGGCGACGGCTGCCGTTTGGACCAGGACGGCGATTACTGGCTGATGGGGCGCATCGACGACGTGGTGAACGTCTCCGGCCACCGCATTGGCACCGCCGAAGTCGAGAGTGCCCTGGTGAGCCACCCGAAAGTGGCGGAAGCCGCGGTGGCGCCCATGCCGCACGACATCAAAGGCCAGGCGCTCTACGCTTTCGTCACGCTCAAGGACGGCATCCATCCGGGCGAAGAACTGAAGAAGGAACTCGTCGCGCATGTCCGCAAGGAAATCGGACCGATCGCGGTGCCGGACAAGATCCAGTTCGCGCCGGCCCTGCCGAAAACCCGGTCGGGCAAGATCATGCGTCGCATCCTGCGCAAGATTGCCGAGAACCAGGTGGACGCCATCGGCGACACCACCACGCTGGCCGACCCGCACGTCGTCGAAGCGCTGGTGGCCGGCAAGCAATAATCGGTCTGGCGCCTCGCGCCACGAACCTGAAGAGCGCCGGGGTGCGAGGCCCCGGCGGCAACCTTAAACGACCGACTTTGACCGTTGTGACGCCCGCAAATCCCGCAGCGATAATCGCCCCTCGAACCGGTAGTTCCACCATGAGTTTCCGCAGCGCTTAATCCCGGCGGCTGCGAAGCCGGGGATCGGGTGCGGAACGGGATCGCCGGGGCGGGGGGCATTACCCAGAACCCCACGCATGAACACTGCTGTCTCCACCGCATCCGTAGCCCCCGTTTCCGCCGCCAACCGCGGCTGGACCGTCACCGCCGCCGGGCTCGGCATCAACCTCGCCCTCGGCATCCTCTATGCCTGGAGCCTGTTCAAGGGGGCCATCGAAAAGGAGTTTGGCTGGCAAGGTTCGCAACTCAACGATCCCTATGCCCTGTGCTGTCTGGTCTTCGCCTTCGCGATGATCGTGGCCGGGCGGTGCCAGGACAAGTTCGGCCCGCGCCTCACCGCGTCCATCGGTGGCCTGCTGGTGGGCGCCGGGTTCGTGGTTTGCTCCACCACGAATAGTTACGGCATCTGGTTGCTGGGTTTCGGCGTGCTGGCGGGAGTTGGCATCGGCTTCGGCTATTCGTCCGCCACACCGCCCGCGTTGAAGTGGTTCCCCGCGTCGAAGACCGGCATGATCGCCGGGCTGGTCGTCGCGGGTTTCGGCCTGGCGCCGGTGTATCTCGCGCCGACTTCGCAGTACCTGCTCGGCCATTACCAGGTCCAGAAATCCATGCTGATTCTCGGCCTCGCGTTCGTGGTCATCGTGTGCGGCCTGGCGCAACTGTTGGTGAATCCGCCGGCCGGCTACGTCGCCGGCCCGAAACCGGCGGCCGGTGCCGCGGCCAAACCCGCCGCCGCCAGTTCGACTCCGGGCGAAATTTTGCGGCAGCCGACGTTCTGGCTGTTGTGGGTGATTTACTTCATCGGCGCAGGCGCGGGTCTGATGGTGATCGGCAGCATCAGCGGGATGGCGAAGCAGAGCCTGGGGAACCTCGCCTTCGTGGCCGTGGCGATCATGGCCATCGGCAATGCCGGCGGCCGCATCCTCGCCGGGACGCTTTCGGACAAGATCGGCCGGCGGTGGACGCTTTGCCTGGTGCTCTCGGTGCAGGCGGCGCTGATGTTCCTCGCCATTCCTCTCACCGGGGCCAAGGACACGGCGGCGGTGATCATCGTGCTCCTGGCGGCACTGATCGGCGCCAACTATGGCGCGAACCTGGCACTGTTCCCCTCCTATACCAAGGACCTCTGGGGCCTGAAGAGCTTCGGCGTCAACTACGGTGTCCTGTTCACCGCGTGGGGCGTGGGCGGCCTGGTGCTGCCGCGGCTGCAACAAACTCTCACCGCGAGCAGCGGCGGGAGTTACCGATCGTCCTTCATCACCGCCGGCCTGCTGTTGCTCGTCGGCGCGGCGCTGACGTTCCTGATCAAACCGCCCCAACCCCAGAGCGGAGCCGCTGCGAAGTGACGTCAAGGTTGGCCGCCTCTGGACCGAACGCTCTCCATGAAAACTCGAAAATCCTCCCTTCACGAACGCGGCTCACGCCGCCGTATATCCCACCCGGCCTGGTGGCTTACCGCCTTGGGCTGCGCGGTCGCACCCGGTGCGGTCGCCTATGACCTGGCCACGAACCTCACCTTCACCGCCGAAGTGACCGCCAGGGTCGGTTACGACAGCAACGTCTATTTGCAGGACGTCGAGCCGGACCTGACCACGTACCCGAACGCCGTGCGGCCGTTTCAGGATTCGATGGTGATCTCGGTCACCCCCAAGATCGCTTTCAATTGGAACCAGTCAGCCGCCTTCAAAGCCGCCTTCAGCTACGCCCCGGAAGTGACCCGGTACCTCTCGGAAAGCTCCGAGGATTACGTGGCCCACCGGTTCGGTCTGAACTTGGGCGGCACCGTCAAAAACGTGCTCTGGGAGTGTCCGAACAGCGTCACCTGGATCGACGGCAGCAAGGAAGGCCTCACGTTCGGCGGACCGGGCGGCGCGCCTTCCATCGGCGGCATTCCGATTCGCGATCGCAAGGCCGCCTTCGTGCTGAAGAACATGGTCCGGACCACCCACAAGGTCGGCGACTGGTTCTTCCGGCCGACGGCCACCGGCTACATCCACGACTTCATGACCGAGAAGCGGGACCCGGCCCAGTATCCGGGCTACCAGAACTACGTCGATCGCAACGACATTGGCGGTGGCATCGACGCCGGCTACCAAATCCTGAAGGACACCTATCTCGTCCTCGGTCTGCGCTACGGCCGGCAGGAGGAGCGTCCGCTGCCTTGGTCGCCGTACGAGTACTCGAACCGCTACGCGCGCCTGCTCCCCGGCCTTGAGGGCAAGCTTACCGACTGGCTCAAGGTCAACATCAGCGCCGGCCCGGACTACCGGG
>JAKCAB010000457.1 GCA_021839785.1 bacterium
CTGCTCACGCGCAGCGCCGGGGTCACGGGCGAGCCGCTGGCGTTCCAGCCGTGGTTGGTCGGTCTTGGCATCGCGAGCTTGGTGGTGGGAGCGATCATAACCAGCGTCGCCGGCAGCCGGCTTTTGCCGACCGGGACTTCACACGTTGTCGCCACCGCGCCTTCAACGCGCGAGCTGGGTGAACAATTGATGAGCACCTATGTCCTGCCGCTCGAAGTCGTGGGCCTGTTGCTCACGGCCGCGCTGATCGGCGCGGTGGTGCTGGGCCTGCGCGAACCGAAGCCGCCAACGCCGCCCCCCAAGCCATGAGCCCGCTGGAGCGTTACCTCATCGTCGCAGCGCTGCTGTTCGGCATCGGGCTGGCCGGGGCGCTGACCCGCCGCAACGCCATCCTGGTTCTGGCGGGCATCGAACTGATGCTGACCGCGGCGAACCTGAATTTCATCGCCTTCTGGCGCTACGGCGGACACCCCGCGGATTCGGGCGCCGGCATCGTCTTCGTCTTGTTTTCGATCGCCGTGGCGGCGGCGGAAACCGCCGTCGGCCTGGCGCTCATTGTCAGCATCTACCGCCACCGGCACAGCACCAAGCTGGACGAGTTCGACGAACTGAAGGGATGAACTGGGTCGTCCACCAACTCTGGCTGATCCCCGCCCTGCCCTTCCTGGCCGCGGGCGTGCTGGCGTTGACCCCGCGCCGGCAGCGCACCTTCGCCGCCGGTCTCGCGATCGGCGCGCTGGCGGTGAGCCTCGCCTTATCCTGCTTGGCCTTCGCCGCCACGCTTGGCCAGGCAGGCACTGGCACTTTTCGCGAGTGGGTTAACTTCACTTGGTTCCAGTTCGGCGATCAGGCGCTCCGGCTGGGCTGGGTGCTCGATCCGCTCGCCGCGGTCATGCTGGTGATGGTCGCTTTCGTCGGCCTGCTGATCTTCATCTACAGCGTCGGCTATATGGCCCACGACGCCAACTTCACGCGGTTCTTCTGTTTTTTGGCGCTGTTCGCGGGCGCGATGCTGGGCTTGGTGATCGCGAACAGCCTGCTGCTGCTGTTCGTTTGCTGGGAACTCGTCGGCCTCGCTTCCTACCTGTTGATTGGATTTTGGTTTCACAAACCGGAGGCCGCCGCTGCCGCCAAAAAGGCGTTCATCACCACGCGCATCGGGGACGTGGCGCTGTTCCTGGGCATGCTCTGGCTGTACTCGGCCGGTGGCACGTTGCTGTTTTACGACGGCGGCGAAGGCTGCCTCGAAAACGCCACGCTGGCGCGCATCGTCGGACCATCGCTGGTCGGCTGGGGAACGTTGATGGGCATCAGCCTGTCGATCTTCGGTGGGGCCATCGGCAAGTCGGGCCAGTTGCCGCTCCACGTCTGGCTGCCCGACGCGATGGAAGGTCCGACGCCGGTCAGCGCGCTCATCCACGCGGCGACGATGGTGGCGGCGGGCGTGTTTCTCGTGGCGCGGGTGTTCCCGCTGATGAAGCCGGACTGGCCGTCGCTCGCGGGAGGAATTCCGCTCACGAGCGCGCCACCACCGGACGCCACGCAGGCCATCACCTGGATCGGCGCCGTCACGGCCGTGTTTGCCGCGCTGATCGCCGTCGCACAAACGGACATCAAACGCATCCTCGCCTACTCCACGGTTTCACAACTCGGCTACATGTTTCTCGGTCTGGGCACGGGCGGCGTGGCGGTCGGAATGTTCCACCTGCTCACGCACGCGTGCTTCAAGGCGCTGCTGTTTCTGGGGGCTGGGTCGGTCATTCACGGTTGTCACGACGAGCAGGACATCCGCCGGATGGGCGGCCTGCGGCGAACCATGCCGGTCACGTTCGCGACGTACGCCGTGGGCATGATGGCGCTTTCCGGCGTGCCGCTATTGTTCTCCGGCTTTTGGAGCAAGGACGAGATCCTCCACGCGGCGCACGGCTGGCCGGTGTCGCGAATCCCGTTTTACCTCGGCCTGTTGGGCGCGCTGCTGACGGCCTTCTACATGACGCGGCAGGTGATCTACGTGTTCTTCGGCCCGCATCGGGCGATGGGCAAAACGCACGGTTCCGCACCCGCTGATCGGCATTCGCACCCGGCGTCGCCGCACGAAAGTCCGGCGGTCATGACCGTCCCGCTCGTGATCCTGGCGGTCAGCGCGGTCGTGCTGGGCTTCCTGGGAACACCGGCCTGGCCGTGGCTGCAAACGTACCTGGGCGCCGGGCACGACGGAAACGCCGGCGCCGGACTGGCGAAATTGCTCGCGAAAGCAACGCTCTGGCTCATGGCGATCTCGACCGCGGCGGTGGCGACCGGCATCGGCCTGGCCTGGCGCTGGTACGGCCAGCGTCCGATCACCGACGCGGGCACGCCCGATCCGCTGCGAATGTCGTTCCCGGCGGCGTTCCGCTGGTTGCGACAGAAATTTTTCGTGGACGAATTCTACGCGGCCACGGTGATCCGCGCGCACGCGGCGTGGGCGCGGTTCAGCGACTGGCTGGATGTGTGGCTGTGGGGCGGATTGGTGCAGGCGGTGAACTACTTCGCCCAAGGATTGTCTTGGGCCAGCCGGCTGTTTGACGAATACGTGGTCAACCTCGGCTTCGATGCGGTCTGCCGGCGGCTTCGGCGCGACGGCGCGACGCTGGCCGGCCTCTCCGATGGCAAACTGCAAAACTATTTGCGCGGCATCGGCGCGGCCTTCGCGTGCCTGCTCGTGCTGCTGTTGTGGGGAGGTTGCCGGTGAACGGCCTGCCCTGGCTCAGTCTGCTGACGCTGCTCCCGCTGCTGGGCGGGTTGGTCGTCATCAGCCTCGGCGAACGCCGCGGCACCCAGGTCCAAAAACTGGGATTGCTCTTCGCGGGGCTGACGCTGCTCCTGACGATCGGGCTGGGGACGCAATTCGATCGCGCTTCCGGGAATCTTCAGTTCGTCGAAAACCATCCGTGGATCCCCGTGCTGGCGGTCAATTATCACCTCGGCGTGGATGGCCTGGGTCTGCTCATGGTGGGGCTGACGACGCTGTTGGTGCCGATGGCGATGTTTGCTTCCGCGCGTGTCAACCACCGCGCGTCGCTTTACTTCGGACTGATACTTTTCCTCGAGGCCGGGTTGGTGGGCACCTTCACGGCCCTGAACTTTTTCCACTGGTTCCTGTTTTGGGAACTGAGCCTGATCCCCGCCTTTTTCCTGATCAAGTTGTGGGGCGGTCCGGCAAGCAGCGCGGCGGCGACGCAGTTTTTCATCTACACGATGGTGGGCAGCATAGCGATGCTGTTGGCTTTCCTGGCGTTGTTCCTCGCGGTCGGGAAATTCGACTTTCTCGAACTCGCCGAACTGAGTCGCTCTGGCCGGCTCACGGCGTCGCTCAATCTTGAATTGGGCGGGCACGCCGTCGCGAGCAGCCGCGTCGCCACGCTGATCTTCCTGGGTGTGTTGACGGGGCTGGCGGTCAAGGTGCCGCTGATGCCGTTCCACACTTGGCTGCCGGCGACCTACGCCGAGGCGCCAACCGGCGTCACAATGCTCCTCGCCGGCGCGATGTCGAAGATGGGCGTGTATGGCTTTCTGCGGATTCTGCTGCCGATCTTCCCCGCCCAAATCCGCGCGCTGGAAACGCCGCTGCTGTCGCTGACCGTGGTGACGATCTTGTTCTCCGCCGCCGCCGCGTTCGCCCAACGCGACCTCAAGCGGATGCTTGCGTACTCGTCCATCAACCACCTGGGCTATTGCCTGCTGGGCGTGTTTGCCGTCGCGCGCGTGGCTGAACCCGGTCCGCGCCTGGCCACCGAACAAGCCGCCGCGCTCAGTGGGGTACTGCTGCAAATGTTCAACCACGGCCTCACCGCGGCGACGCTGTTCTGCTTCGTCGGCTGGCTCGAAGAACGCAGCGGCGGCGTGCGCGGGTTGAACGATTTCGGCGGGGTGCGCCAGGTCGCGCCGGTGTTCTGCGGCTTGATGGGCATCGCGCTATTCTCGTCGCTGGGCCTGCCGGGGTTGAACGGCTTCGTGGGCGAGTTTTTGATCTTCAAAG
>JAKCAB010000247.1:0-2847 GCA_021839785.1 bacterium
CTGATGGCCGCGCCGGGCGCGGAATTCGCGAAAGACCCGGCCGCGTTCTGGTTTACGCTCGCGGGCACGCACGCCGAAGCCTGGTTGTTCCTGGTCGCCGCGGCCCGCTTCACTGGCCGGGCGTGGCGCGAGCAGACCGCCTTCCGCTTGTCCGCGCGCTGGCAGCAACGCTGGCTGGTTCTGCTCCTCGGCGAGCGCGGCGAGCGGCTGTTGTTGCGCCGGCGACTGCTCGACCGCAACCCGGTGCTCTGGCTCGGCAGCCGGCACCAGCTCAAACGCACGTTGCTTTGGGGGCTGTTCGCGTTGCTGCTCGCGGCGTGGATGGTGGCGCGGTTGCTGGTCGGTTGGGACGGGTGGTCGGCCGGCATGACCGCTCTCGTGGCGTTCTTCCTGCAAGCCACGTTGAAATGGCTGACCGCTTCGGAAGCCGCGTTTCGCTTCAGCGAGGACCGACGGAGCGGCGCGTTGGAACTTTTGCTCACCACCGGCCTGGATGCACCACGGATCGTGGAAGGCTCGATGCTGGCGATGCGGCGGTTGTTCGGCGTGCCGGCGGCCGCCCTGCTCGTCGTCGAAACGGCCATGTTATTCTCGGGCGGCGGCGGGCCGGGGGGACAAATCAACGACTGGCTGCCCGCCGCGGCGGCGATGGCGATGTTCGTCTGGGACATGCCCACGCTGGCGTGGGCGGGGATGTGGTACAGCGTGGCCGGCCGGCGCCCGCAATACGCCTCGCTGCGCGCCATCTTCCGCGTGCTGTTCGTGCCGTGGCTCGTGTTCTCCGCCGTGCTGTTCGTGGTGGGGGTCTGGAACTGGCTGGTGGTGGCGCTGCTTTGGTTGATCGTCTGCGGGGCCAACAACTGGCAGGTGCGAAAGTCGGTCCGCCCGCGGTTATTGGGTGAATTCCGTGCCGCCGCCGCCGGCCAATGGCGGCCGGTCGCGACAACCGTTCCAGCCAGCCTGCCGGCTCTGCAACCGCAGCTTCAACAACGCTAGATCGAGACCCTTGGGCGGCGGCACGGCAATGGCGATCATTGGGCGGGTCAGCTAGCAGGCCGGCGAGCTTGACGTCTGCCTGACCCGGCTTAGCCTTGTGCATCGGCGATGAAATTCGAGTTCGACCCCGCCAAGAGCGCGGCCAACCAGGCGAAACACGGGATCGACTTCGATGCCGCCCAAGTTCTGTGGCAGGACGCGAATGCGCTGGTTCTGCCGGCGCGCGAGCGGGGCGAAGCGCGGCGCATGTTGATCGCCCGACACGAGGGCCAGTACTGGAGCGCCATCTTCACCGAGCGAGGGGACCGGGTGCGAATCATCAGCGTCCGGCGAGCGCGAGAAAACGAAAAGGCCGCCTATGACAGCCAAGGCTAAAACTACCGCCGAGAACCTTGAAGCGCGTTTCGACGCCGGCGAGGACGTGCTGGATTATTTCGATCTGACCAGGGCGCGGCGGCCGGGCCAGGAGAAGGTCCGGGTAAACCTCGACCTCGCCAAGCACATGGTAGAAGACTTGGAGCGTGTCGCCGGGCAGCGCGGCGTCTCCCGTCAGACCCTGATGAAAAAATGGCTGGCGGAGCGTCTGGCGCGGGAGAAAGCCACCGCCTGACCTGGGAAATGGGCGAACTCACCCTTGGCGTGAAATTCCCGCCTTCGGGCGGTGTGACGCGGTATCCGGATAAAGGCGCTACTCTCTGGACCGGCTCAGTCCAATCTCACCTCGATTCGAGTTCCGTGCCTATTCGCCGAAGAACGGAAACAGCTTTTTGAGCGCGGCCTTGTCGGGCTGGCTGCCGTACTCGCAGAGTTCGAACGCCTCGGCATACTGGACTTTTCCGCCCCGGTCCGCGCCGTAGGCTTCGATCAGTTGCGACCGAAACCGGTCGGCCAACCCGCGGCTCCGGCGTCCGAACGACTCCTTCACCGCCTGCGTGCGCTCGTCGGCCTTCGCTGGATCGGCGAGCTCGGGTCCGCCATTTGCGCCGCCTTCCTGGAATTGCGAAACCAACTGCGCCAGCGCGTCCAGCTTCTTGTCCATCACGCCGTCGATCGACACCACCATGTCGGGCTGGAACGGGTTCGGTTTTTTGAAATTGTCCGGGTAGTACATGAACACCGGGTTCTTGGTGAGGTGCGGCACGTCCGGGCAGAAGAACGGCACCGTGACCATGTACGCCGCGTCCTGGACCAGGACACCGACATAGCGATGGTCAGGGTGGTAATCGTTCGGCCGCGGCCCCATCACGATGTCCGCCTGCCACTCGCGGATGAGGCGGGTCAGCGTGCGACGATTCTCCAAGGTCGGCAGCAGTTCGCCATCGTGGATGTCCAGCACCTCCGTGGTCACGCCCAGGATTTTGTCCGCGGCTTCCACTTCCGCCAGCCGCCGGCGCGCCAGCGGACCACCGGCGTCGCGCCAATGGCCGATGTCGCCATTGGTCACCGACACGAGCTTCACCTTGTGGCCTTTGGCGGCCCACATCGCGGCGCACCCGCCGACCTGGATCTCGCAGTCGTCCGGGTGGGCGCCGAAGCAGATGATCCGCAGCGGTGCCGGAGCAGGGTCAGCAGCGAAAGCGCGCGGCAGACCGGTGAAGGCAAGGCAGGCCAGGCCGGCGACGATCAGGGCCACGGTGGCTTTACGGACGGGAATGGAGGTGTTCATGGCAGAAACGTGGGTTGTGTGTCGGCGCCGAAATTGCGCCGCACCGTGGCCGCGCGCAAGCGCCGAGTCGCCGCGAAGCCCGCTCACCGCGCCGCACTTGTCGCCGCTTGGTCAACCACGAGGTTTCCCAAATCGACGACGGCTGGACCAGAGCCGCCGGGCGGCGGAACCGTGAAGAGCGTCCT
>JAKCAB010000247.1:2857-4013 GCA_021839785.1 bacterium
AACGCCACCGTTAGCCGATACGCGCCGGGCGGCAGCGTTTCCTCGCCTTCAAAACTACCATCCGCCGCGATTTTCACGTCCGTGCTGTGGGCGGTTAGTGCGAGGCGCCGGCCGGAGTCGGAACCCCACAAGTCCAGCAGCCAGAGCTTGGCCGCATCGCCCGTGAGTCCGGCAGGCGGCTCGGGCGGTGGATCGCGCGACCCCACTTGGGCGAACGAAAGCAACTCGGCCCAATCGCTAATCGGCTGGCTCGTCGCCACCAGGCGGCCTGTCACGCGGCAGCCGGTCTCGGCGATCACCACCGACGCGACTTCACCCGGCGAGACATTCACGGGCGTCCCGTGGTGGATTAGGACGTCACTACCGGAGAACAGCCAGACGCAAACCGCTCCCGGCGGCACAAGGTCATACACGAATCTTCCGCGCGCGTCGGGCTTCGTCGGGCGGTGCCCAAGGTGCAGGAGCCACCTGTAGCGCCCCGCGGCAGCGTCTTCGAGAACCACATTTTCCACCGGCCGGCCCCTGGCGCTCGCGTCGATCACGCCTTCGACCCGACCCCAAGACTGCAGGTGCAGCGTCAGCGGTTGGCAGGGATCCTGGATCCGAACGCGGGCAAAACCCTCCAGACTCGCGGCCACGACGGTGTGCGCTTTGGGATCGGGCGCGAAGGAAAACCCACCATCGGGCGACTTGGTCTTCACGATCTGCGCTTCGCCGAGCAGGCGACGAAAATGGAGACGGTTGATCTCGACGATCGTGTCCAGTGTCTGCAGGAGCACTTCCGCGTTGGTGGCAGGTTGACCGTCCGGGCGAAGGACCACACCGTGGAGCGCTTTGCTGGAGTCGAGCGGCCGCAATGCCACATCGAGCACACCCTCGCTTGCTGGAGTCAACGGCTGCGAAACGAAGGATGCGTAGCCGTCGGCTTCGACCCGGACCCGCCACGGATCCTTGAGTTCGGCGAGCACAACCTTGAACGCACCGCCGTTGGCGCGCCGGGTATCCAGTCGTTCCCAGCAGTATTCGTCGGTGCCATAGCCGGGAAACGCTTTGGCGTCGAGGATCGACAGGCCGGTCTCCGCGTCGGTCACCGTGCCGGTGACGACCAACGCTCGGCGCATCGTGATCACGTGCTCTTCACCGTCCGCCTGCAGGC
>JAKCAB010000856.1 GCA_021839785.1 bacterium
GAACTCGAGCTCGTCACGCCCAAAGGCAACCACACCATCTCGCCCATCGTGGACGGGGCCGGGCGCACCACTCATTTCCTGGCGGTCAAGGAGGACATCACCGCCCGCAAACAAGCCGAGGCCGAGCGCCAACGACTGGAGGCACAATTGCGTGCGGCCCAGAAAATGGAGGCCATCGGCACGCTGGCCGGCGGCATCGCCCACGATTTCAACAACATCCTCGGCGCCATCCTGGGCAACGCCCAATTGGCCGCCACGGAGCTGGAGGCCGGCCATCCCGTCCGGGAATTCCTGGACGAGATCGTCAAGGCCAGCCGGCGGGCCAAGGATTTGGTGAGGCAAATCCTCGCCTTCAGCCGCCGACAACCCTCGCACCGGAAGGTGACGGCGCTCCAGCCCGTGGTCGAGGAAGGTCTGCACCTGCTCCGCGCCGCCTTGCCGGCGAAGGTGGAACTTGTCCCTTCGTTGGATCCTGATACGCCGCACGTCCTGGCGGACCCGACCCACATCCACCAAGTGGTGGTGAATCTGGGCACCAATGCCTGGCACGCGTTGGAGGACCGGCCGGGCCGGATCGAAATCGGCCTCCGGGGCGTTACCGTGGATCCGGGCGCCGATGGCGAGATCGCCGATTTGCGCCCGGGCCGTTATGCGTGTCTGTCGGTCACCGACAACGGCCGCGGTATGGACCCGAAGATCCTGGAACGAATCTTCGACCCGTTTTTTACGACCAAAGCCCCCGGTCAAGGCACGGGTCTGGGCCTCGCGGTTGTGGACGGGATCGTGCGCAACCATGAGGGCAAAATCCGGGTGACCAGCACACCCCGTCAGGGAACAAGCTTTCGGATCTACTTGCCCGCGGTCGCGGCGGTCGCGGCGGGACACCCGGCCGAGCTGGCTTTGCCCCAGGGCCAGGGGCGGCGCGTGCTTTACCTGGATGACGAGGAGCCGCTGGTGCAGGTCACCACGCGGCTGCTCCAGCGGCTGGGCTACCAGGTGGCGGGGTTCCAGCCGGGTGGCGGACGCACTGGCGACGTTCCGGGCGGACCCAAGCATTTCGACCTGGCCATTGCCGACTTCAACATGCCCGGGCAAAATGGGCTGCAAGTGGCTGCCGAACTCCTGGCTCACCGGCCGGAATTGCCGGTCGTGTTGTGTTCAGGCTACCTCACTGATGATCTCGAAGCCGAAGGACGTCGGCTTGGCGTGCGCTGTTGGCTCTTGAAACCGACCCCGATCGAGGAGTTGGGCAGAACGCTCAATCGACTCTTGATGAACCCTGAGAAACGATGAACGAACAACCTTGCGTTCTGGTCGTGGATAACGACGACGCCCTGCGCTTGGTCATCCGCCGCACCCTGCAATCGGCGGGTTACCGCATCGCCGAAGCCGCCGGCGGGCGCCAGGCTTACCGGGAGATCGGCCGCCAGCGTGTGGACCTGGTGATCACAGACATCATCATGCCCGACACCGAAGGCATCGAGTTGATCCTGCATCTCTGACGGGATTCTCCGCGCCTGCCCATCCTCGCCGTCTCCGGCGGCGGCCGGATCTCGCCCGAGGACTACCTCCTGTCGGCCCGACGCTGTGGCGCCACCAGCACCTTGACCAAGCCCTTCGAAGTGCATGAACTGCTGACGCAGGTAGCCGCACTTCTCCCCGCGCAAAGCACGCCGGCGGTTGAAGTCGCGGCGGAACCGGCCGTGGCCATCATGTGCCCTGACCCGACGCGCGCTCCAGCTCTGCGAGACGTCGGTTGACCTCTTCGAGTTCGTGGCAAAGCGCCGTGGCCACCTCTTCGGCGGTGACCGGCGCTTGTTTCTCGAGTTTCCGGACCAGGTCGGACAGTTGAATTCGTTCGGTTCTCCGTTCGACCTTGGTGGTCTGGGTCACCTCCGCCTCGCGTGAGTAACGCTGGTCGAGCAGATCCAGCGCTTGGAGACATTGGGCGTGCGTCATGGCCATGGGATCCGCGGCCTGGCCGGTGGGAGTGGCCGCACCCGCGGGTAATCCCGCCGAGGACTGGGTGACCTGGCGGATGGCGGCCACAATCTCGCCGTCCAGGAACTCCTTCCGGCCGGTGGCGGTCTGGGTCACGTTCCGCAAGTGAAACTCGAGCAGCACGGCGCCGAGGAGACTGAAGTGGGTCGCTTCCGCGCTGGTGATGGGCACAGGAACGAGTTCCCTCCCGACCAGTTTTGCCGCGTACGCAAATTTGCCGGACTCCGTTTTGCGCGGCATCCACTTGGATTCGTTGGCCAGCCGCGCGCGCACCGAACGCACGAGCTCGCGTTTCAACGCGGAGGTCAGCGCTGCCACCTGGGGCTTGTTTTGGTTCTCGATCGGCGCAGCCCCGGCTGGCGGCTCCGCCGCCAGTGGCGGGACCGGTGGGACGGTCGGTTTGGCTGCAGGCGCAGGCGCTATCGCTGCTGTTGGGACGGGTGCTTTCTCGGTGGGGGCCGGTGGGGCGGGGGGCATTGCGGGCGTCGGGATGGCCACTTCCCACTTGGGAATCGGAGCTGCGGTTGCCGGCGTAACGGTTGCGGCGGGAGCGACCGTTTTCGTGGGAGGCACCGGAGCGGTGGCTTTTTCGTGGACCGGCGTCGGCACCGGGCCCGGCTTCAGCACCGGTGCGGCGGGTTGGTGAGGCGAGGCTGGACGCGCCGACAGGGCCGGGGAAGGTGGCGGCGCGCTGGCGGCAGCGGCGCGAGTGGCCAGGGCTGGCGCTGGGGCGGGGGCCTTCCTGGCACCGATCAGGATGGCCGCGGGGATTTCTGCGGGGTTGTTCGACGGCGCCGGGATCAACAAACGTGCGCCGCAGGAAGGACAATTAACCTGCCGGCCGGTCGCGGCCAGGTCCGCTTTGATGTGTTGGCCGCAAGCTGGGCAGCCGAATTTGAACTCGCTCATGATGGCCAATTGTGAACGAACGCAAGGTAGGCGACACGCGAAAACCTTCCAATCTGGAGTGCCCGCCGGGCGGGAACGGTCGCACGGCCAGGCCGGCTTTAGGACCGCGCCGGTCTAATGCGCCGGTGGCAGAGGCGCAGAGGCACGGGGCAGCAAGGCGTCGGCAAACGCGGCGGCCCGGCGGTCGCCTTGCACCACTTCGTCGAAGGTCATCCGCAGGTTCAGACTCTCGCAGGACTGAGCCGAGTTGCCGTAACCCTGGGTGGCGGCGAGCTGGAACCATTTGTAGGCCTCGATCTTTGCCTCGCTGGCCGCCGGCTCTTCGCGGGTGAGACTCGCACGCTGGCACCGGACCGCCAGGTTAAATTGAGCACCCGCGTCGCCCAGTTCCGCCGCCTTGCGCATCCAGCGCGCCGCTTCGACGTCGTCCTGCGGAACGCCCTGGCCTTCGGCGTACATCATGGCGAGGTTGAACTGCGCCAAGGGATGGTCCTGGTCCGCCGCCCGCCGGTACCAGGTGGCGGCCTGGCTGAAGTCTTGAACCACGCCGTCGCCGCAACCGTATTTCAGGCCGAGACCGAACTGAGCCTCCGTGTCGCCCCGATCGGCTTTCACTCGCGTTTCCTTGAGATCGCTGCCGTGCGGGGTGCGGGCGAAAAAGGCCCGGTACCAAGGTTTATCCATGATTCTGACAATGGACCCTGGTGGGCCCAACGCAAGCGGCATTTTCTCCGGCCAGGCGGAAGCCCGCCGCGCGTCGCCCGTAGCGAACGGCTGCAGATGCCCAGGCGCGACAACGCCCGGCGTCGCCCAAACCGGCGCGTCAAGCTTGAGCGTGGCGGATTGCTTTTACGGGAATCGTCCCGGAAGCGACCTCGATGAATGCCTTGCCGTTCTTGACTCCCACGGTGCCGTAGCCGGTGGCCGCGGCGAGGAAGCAACGGAAGTCGCCTTTGACGCGCGGGTCGAGATGCAGCACTTGCTCCACCGCGTCGTAACGCGCGCCGCTCAAACCCTGTAACAGGCCGTACGAGGACATCGCCCGCGCGTACCAGTGCCCGCACTCGTATTCGTTGAGA
>JAKCAB010000815.1 GCA_021839785.1 bacterium
TCTCCGGCGCGTCCGTCCCGGCCTTCAGGAAGAATTCGCCCGTGCCGGCGAACCGGAGGTAATGCTTGCCCACGTATTCGAGCCGCCCCTTGGACCGGAAATCTCGCCCGGCCTTGTCCGTGGCGCTGACCTCGAAAGAGCCGGTCAAACCGTCCAAATCCGCGACCGGTTCGACGGGCACAGAAGTGTCCACGGCGGCGTTCTTCCCGCGGACGAAGGTCACGTGCCATGTCCACTTGCCAACGCGGTCAGGTGCCAGATGGGCGCGCCACTGGTTGCCGGCGGTGGCGGAGGTGTTGGCGGCGTTGCCATCCGCAGCGAAGTAACCCGGCACGTGGTACTCCGGCGACCCGGACTCGTGCCGGAAGGTGACCTCGAACCGATAGTCGGTGAAAGGATTGGGCGCGGTATCGGTCTCGCGTGCACTTGGACCGTCCAGCGTCAGTGTGACTTTGTGCCATTGGCGCAGCTCGCCGGTGATGCGGGTTCCAGCGGTGAGGCAGGGCAGGGGAGCGAACTGGAGGACCGCGAGTGCGGTGGCCGCGAACAGTGCTTGCCGAATGCGGGTTCGGGCGAGGATCGGTGTTTTCATCGCGAGCAGTCTTTCGTTAAAGCGGGTTCAGTTCGCTCTGTCGCTTCAAAGCCTTGCCGGCGCCGCGCTCGCGGCGGCTTCTGCCTCGCCGATCGCAGCGTCGAGGATGGCGATGGCCTGGTCCATCTCGGCGCGGCTGATGGTCAACGCCGGCGTGAGCGTGAGGATGTTGCCCATCGTCACTTTGAAATTCAGGCCACGGCTCAGGGCGCCATACATGACCTGTTCGGCCTCGTCGGTGGCGCGCTCCAGGGTGGCGCGGTTGCGCAACAATTCGACGCCCATCAGCAAGCCCAGTCCGCGCACGTCGCCGATGAACGGGCGACGCGGCGCCAATTCGCGCAAGCGCTGCATCGCGTACGCCCCCAACTCGCGCGCGTGTTCCACCAAGTTCTCGGATTCCAGGACCTCCAACGTGGCGAGCGCCGCGGCGCAGGCCACCGGGTTTTTCTCGTGCGTGTAATGGCCGAGTGCGTGCTGACCCGCCACGTTCAAACCTTCGCGGGCGATCAGCGCCGCGAGTGGAAACACGCCTCCGCCGAGGCCCTTTCCGAGTACGAGCATGTCCGGCACGATCCCGTAGTGCTCGCAGGCGAACATCCGACCGGTGCGGCCGAGCCCGATCGGGATTTCGTCCAGGATCAACAACGCGCCGTGCCGGTCGCACGCAGCGCGGATGCGTTGCCAGTAATCTGGCGGCGGAATGAACGGCGTGCAGCGCACCGTCTCGGCGATCACCGCGGCGACATCGCCCTCCTTTTCGAGCACGTACTCCACGTAGTCGGCGCACGCCAGATTGCAGGCGGCACCGCACTTGAACGGGCAGTGCCGGTTGTCAGGCGGCGGCACGTGCTCGCAGCCGGGCAGCAGCGGCCCGATGCCCTGGCGGAACACCGCCTCGCCACCCACAGAAATGGCATCGAGCGACGCGCCGTGAAACGCGTCCCACATCGAAATCGTCTTGAACCGGCCGGTGGCCACGCGGGCCAATTTGAGTGCCATGCCGATGGCTGCCGTGCCACCGGGCGCCAGCAGGACGCGGTTCAAATCGCCCGGCGCCAGTTTACCCAGACGCTGCGCCAGACGCACCGCCGGCTCGCAGGTGTAACGGCGCGGGCAAAAGCTCAGTTGGTCGAGTTGTTCCTTGACGGCTGCGATGACGCGCGGATGGCCAAAGCCCACCTGGTGCACATTGTTGCCGTGGAAATCGAGATAGCGCCGGCCTTCGAGATCCTCGATCCAGGCGCCTTGCGCGGACTTCAACGCATTCAGGCAGGGCGTGGACAGCGATTGGTGCAGGAAGTGCCGCGCGTCGGCATCGAGCAGGCGTTGCGTCTCCGCGGAAATGTGCTTCGCGGCCCAGGTCCGGCGCCGGGGCGACAAATTTACGTCGCCTTCGGAGCGCAGTTGGTTACGGCCGGCGGTGGCGGTTGGGGGAACAGGGTTCATCGCTGACAGAACGCAGAATGACTAACCGATGCCGCACGGTGCGAGAACGGCGTCGTCCATGCCGTGGATGATTTTTTTGTCAGCCGGACAAATCGTGGCGAGCACGCCGCCGAGTTGGGGGCGGGCGGCGTCACCGTCGCCAACGACGAAATAATAGGGGCAGAGGCGCACGCGGCCTGGCATGGACACGAGCGTGGCTCGGTCAAAGTCGAAATATTCGGCCGGGACCATGTGGGGTTTTTGGTAGCGCTGGAGCACGTAGGGCGAGCTTTCGAAGCCACGCAATGCCTGGTCCACCGCGGCGCTCCAATCGGCTTGGGACAGGTCGCTGCCCAACGCGACGCTCCGCGCACCCCAAGCGGTCTCGTGAAAACCGGAGACTTTCAGAATGAGTTCGCGCTCACGTTGCGACAGTGTCTTGAGCTGTTGCCAGTCGGTGAGGTTCAATTCGGGAATGGCGGCGTGTGGCGGCAGCGGCGCGGGATCCACGACCCAGGTGCGAGGTACGTGGCGGAGGAGCCGGTCCAAAAACGCCTCGCCCAATTGCTGACGCCAGAAGGCGCGGAGGTTGCGATTCCAGAGCAGCGCAAACAGCAGCTTTTCCTCGAAGATCGGCTTCGGCGGCGGCGTCAACCGGATTTGTTGCGCGGCGGCGAGTTCGAGGATGCGCCCCGAGTTGGCGACGTTTGGGAGATCGAACAATTCGAAGAAGCGATAAACCGCGTCGCCGGACTGAAAATCGGTGAAAGCCTGGTCGTGAACGGAGAAACGGGAACCCAGTTGCGCCGCCAGCCAATCCATCTCGGGCCGGTAGGTGGCCGCCTCTTCGGAGACGACGATCCGGACCTGCGGCGCATCCCCGAAGATGCCGGCAAATCCTTCCAGCATTCCACGCGCTCCGCCGAGCACCACGGCATTGGCGCGCGCATACGCCTGGTTCAGCCACGCGGTCAGGCCGATGCCCCCCGGCACCGAGTCCAGTTCGCTGATGGCGAAACCGGCGTCGGTGAGCAAGATGTCCGGCCGGATGACGCGCGGCACTTCGTTCTTGAAAACCGAATGACGCTGAAGCGCGACCAGTTCGGGAGGCTTGCCGCGGTCCAGCAAGTCCGCCACCCAGGCGGGTTGCTTGCCAACCGCGCTTTGCCGGTAGAGCAGGTTGACCGCCCGGTAAAACTGGAGGAGTACGCGCCCCAGCGAATCGAATTCCTTGGCGAGCTGGGGCGTGATGGCAAACGGTCGGGACGCGATGCGCCAGTGCTGGTCAGCGAACAGACCGCCCGGCGGCAGCGCCTCGCGGATGGCGAGGGCGGCCTGGCTGGCGGAGTTGGCGGGGGATTCGTTCAAATCCCCTCGTAGATCGAGGCCAGCGCCGGTGAGCACTTCAAGGAGTTGAGGTTGAGGGTGGCGCCATCGCCGCCCAGCTTTTCGGAGCGCCAGCCTGCCGCCCGCCGGAACACGATGACCTCGCGGCTTTCCTGGGCCACCAGCGCGTATTCTTCCAATGACTCGATGCTGGTATAGGCAAAGAATTTCTCCCGCCGGTCAATTCGCTGGGTACTGGGCGACATGATTTCAACGATCAGCTTCAGATAGTGCACGAAGCGCGGATGCGTGTCTCGCGGATCGCAGGTCACCACGAGGTCCGGGTAGTAGTAATACTCGTCGTCGCGCAAGCGGAGGTTTACGCGGATGTCGGTCATGTAGAGCTTGCCGGGACCACCCTGGAGATGCTGACGCAACGCGTAGTACAAATTCCCGACCACCTGGCTGTGCGCGCGTGTTTCGCCGGCCGTCGCGTAAACCAGGCCACCGAGATACTCATGGCGCACTTCGCTGGCTTCCTCCGCCGCGAGATAATCCGCCACGGTCACGTACTCGTTCTGAACCACCGCCTGCATGGTTTGAACAGTGGATGAGGCCGGGGACTCTGACAAGTGA
>JAKCAB010000399.1 GCA_021839785.1 bacterium
CATTTCGCTCACCACCCAGCGCAGCGCGAGGATGACCTTCTTCGGATCGGTGACGACCGGCACGACCAAGTGCGGCAGCGCGTTGTACTGCTGGAGTTCGACCACCTTCGGATCGATCATCACGAACCGGAGCTGGTCCGGGGCAAAGCGGTAAAGCAGCGACGCCACGATCGAGTTGATGCACACCGATTTGCCGGAGCCGGTGCTGCCGGCGATGAGCAGGTGCGGCATGTCCGCGAGATCGCCGATGAGCGGATGGCCATAGACATCCTTGCCGAGCGCCAGCGGGATCCGGGCCTTCGAGGTGCGCCATTCCTCGGACTCGAGCAACTCGCGCAGAATCACCTTCGACTTGATCAAGTTCGGCACCTCGACGCCGACCGAGCTTTTGCCGGGTACGGGGGCGAGGATGTGAATGCGCTCCGCCTTGAGCGCCGCGGCGATGTTGTTCGTGAGGCCGGTGATTTTCTCCAGCTTAACGCCTGGAGCGGGATGCAGTTCGTACCGCGTGATGGTCGGGCCTTTGGTGATGTCGCCCAGCGAGACCGAAATGCCGAACTGCTGGAGCGTTTGCTGCATCAACCGGGCGTTCGCCATCAATTCCTCCTTCGACTCGGTAGGCTTCACGGTCAGGTCCGGCAGGCTGAGCAAGGCGAGCGTGGGCAGTTTGTAATTCCCGATCTGCGGCGGCTTGGCGACGGACAACGGCTTGGGCTTGGGTCGGGCGGGCGGCAGCGGAAGACGCGGTTGAGCGATCGGAGTCGGCGGGGCGGGTGGCGGTGCGGCACCTTCGACGACCTTGGCCGGACTCTCCACCGGCGGGGCTGGGGCCGCCGCCTTGCCGAGGATGTCTGCGGTGGTGGCGGCGGCGACTTCGCGGGCTGGAATGACCTCGTCGATTTCGAGCTCGCGGTCGTCCGGCGAGGCGGTCGTCTTGTTGCCTTTGCCTTTTTCCGGCGTGGCCCGTAACTGCGGCACGCTGAGATCGCGCACGGTCGGTTCGGGCACGGGCTGGAGATCCTGTCCCAGGCCCGGCGGGACTTCGGCGCCACCGTCCTTGGCGGGCTTGGGTGCCTTGCCGTTGGCCCGCGTGACCTGATCCAGTTCCGCCTGCAAGCGCCGCGCTTCCTTCTCAAGTTCACGGGTGCGGCGCTCCATCGATCTTTCGTCGCCGGGCACAACCTCGGTTGGCGCCCGCCAGCGTTGCCAGACTGCGCGCAACCACTCCCCAAGCCGGAAGTTGGTGAGGCCGTAGAACGCGATCACATAAAGGCATCCGTAAAGCAGCGCCGCGCCAAGGTTGCCGAAATAACCGAACGCATAGTGGTTCAGCCCCTGCCCCACCACGCCGCCAGCACCGGGTGCATTCAGTGCCAGTGAAAGATGCTCCAGGTAACCGGCACCCATGGCGTGCGGATTGCGCGCAAGCTGCGCCAACGCCACGCTGTCGGTCCCGAGATCCAGCCCGCCGGCGCAGGTCAACAACAGCAGGACCGCCCACGGCCATTTCCGGCGCAGGTAGCCTAGAAAGCCCAGGAACTGCGCCAGGCCGAACCCCAGGAAAATCATCGGCAGCAGGAACGCCGAACCACCGAACACGAAAAACATCGCGTAGCCGGTGCGCGCCCCAATCTGGCCGATCCAATTGTGCAGCGGGTGGTTGGGCGGGTTGCGGACCTCGGCGAGGTCGTATTTGTCGAACGAAAACAGCGCGGCGAAAAACAGCAACGCCATTGTCAGCAGGATGATGCCGAGAATGTCACTGCCACCGCGCGCGCCGTTATTCGAATCCTTTCGAGCCACAGGCGCAATCTAGGAACCCCACCCCGGACTGCAATGCGGAAAACGGGAAGTTGTCCCCACGCATTCCCCCGCGCCTCACGGATACGTCACGCAGAAGAAGCGCGTCGCGCCCGCAGGAGCATTGGTGTAACCGAACTGGTCGGTCGCCGAAGTGACCGATGCCAGCATTGACCAGTTTTGGAGATCGTCGCTCGCCTCGACCGTGTAAGTCTGCCCCGGCACGCCCGTCCATTGCAGCACCCCCGGCGCGGGCGCCTGCACCGTCGGTGGCAACACCAGCGCCACGGATTCGAGCGTCACATCCCCCGCGGCGGACGTGGTGTCGTCGCCGAGGAAAAGGAAGTTGGGCGTCTCATAAACGTCCGGGAAACCCGCGAAGGCGGTGTAGTCGCGCACCGGACCCGAGAGGAGGGGGCTCCGTTGGCGAACAAGGTGTAATTCGTGCCTCGAAAACTGAGGATCAGATCGGCCGGGCCGGCCGCGAAGTCGAAGGCTGCATCCTCGGCATGGGTGAAGAGCGGTTGGTCAGCTTGCGCAAACACGAGGTTCGTCCAAAAGCCGAGCTCGAGACCGCGTTTGTCGCTGCTGAGGGCGATCAGCGAGCAGCCGGCACGCTCGGCCCGCGAGTGCGTTTCGGCGGCAAGCTGGAACCGCACCGCCACGCCGAAGCCATCGTCGAGGCGGAGCGGCGTGGTGGCGACGCGGGCGTAACCGGTGTTCTCGACGTTCGCGGCGGTGGTGATCAAGCGCACCGCGGTGCCGGTCTGTTTCTGTTGAGCGAGTCCCGGCAAGGCGGCGTAACTCCAGCCTTGCGCGGCTGGCAGGGTGCCGAGCTGGCCATTGAAAAGCACCTGGCCCGAGGCGGGCGCAGGAAGGATGAGGGCGGCGAGCAACCACAGCCGAAAACCCAGCTTCATGCCGGCCATTCTTGCGTGTGAACCGCCGCCGCGCAAGCCGGCCTCGAAACGGCGAGGCGTGCGCGGCTCGCGAGCGCGGGCGAAGCCCGCTTAGAACCGGTAGGGTGTCTCCCGTCGAGCCGTGGCTTCTGATTTCTGGCTTTTGGCCTGGCTCGACTGGAGTCTCGCCCTGTCATGATCGCTTCGGTAGCAACTGTCTTTTAGCTGGGAGCGGGGCGCTCGCGTGCCGGTCTGGCGGCGACTCGCACCGGCGGTGGCGTGGCTATTCCGCGTCCACCTGGAGGCCCTGCTCGCGGTAGCGCTGCAATTTGTAGGTCAACGCGCGGCGGCTGATTTTCAGGGCCTTGGCGGTTTCCGTCCGGTTGAAGTTGTGCGCGTGCAGGGCCCGGAAAATCGCTTCGCGCTCGACGTCTTCGAGGGTGGCGGCGTTCGCGGGCGGCGGGGGAGGTTGGTCCAAAACGGCACGGATGCGCGTCGGCAGGTGGTCGGGCAGGATCAGTTCGCCGCAGCAGAGCAAGGCGGCGCGTTCGAGCGCGTTGCGCAGCTCGCGCACGTTGCCCGGCCAGGAGTAGCGGGCCAGACAATCGGACACGGCGTTGGAAAGCCGCGCTTTGCCGCCGGTGAATTCTTCGATGAACCGCGTCGCCAGCGGCAGGATGTCTTCGGGGCGTTCGCGCAGGGCGGGCACGTTCAGTTCCACCACGTTGAGCCGATAGAACAGGTCTTCGCGGAAACGGCTGGCGGCGACCTCTTCCTCGAGGTGCTTGTTGGTGGCGGTCAGCAGCCGGCACTCGCTCTGAATTTCCTTGTTGGAGCCGACGCGGTTGAAGGTGCCGTTTTGGGTGACGCGGAGCAGCTTGGCCTGGAGCTGCGGCGACATTTCGGCGATTTCGTCCAGGAAGAGCGTGCCGTTGTGGGCCTGCTCAAAACGGCCGATCCGCTGAGCGACCGCGCTGGTGAACGCGCCTTTTTCGTGCCCGAACAACTCGCTCTCCAAAAGGTTTTCCGGGATGGCCGCGCAGTTCACTTTGAGCAAGGGACCGGCGGCGCGCGCGCTCCAGGCATGGATCACGTCGGCCACCACTTCTTTGCCGACACCGCTTTCGCCGGTGATCAGCACGCGGCTTTCGGACGGCGCGATGAGCGCCACATCGCGGAACACCGCCTGCATCAGCGCGCTGTGGGCCACCACGTGAGGCGGCAACTGGCGCTCGGCGGCGAACCGGACCGGGGCGGTCAGGGCGAGGCCGGTGGCCTGGC
>JAKCAB010000140.1 GCA_021839785.1 bacterium
TTTGGGGGCAGACCTTTTGGGGCGAACATCGATCTATCGACCACTTGCGCATTGTCGCCCCCTCCAGTTGCGAAAGTCGGGCTAACCGGCGTTGGTGCTGGGTGCGGCGGGCAGCGCCAATGATCGGCTTATTGGTTTGCCGGCACCGAGCGATTGGAGCGAATGGAGTCGGAAGCAGAATTCTCGACTACCGGAGAACTTCGATCAAAGCGGACCCGAAATGAACAGGGCGTCGAGGCCAAAGCCGCAAGCGATCAAACGCCTGAATTACCCCGAAAGCGGCGCGCGGGGTTATAGGTGGTTTCGGTGGCCTTCATCAGCGGGCAGAACCAAGACTTCACAAGCTACCCCACGGAACCCGCCCCCCCCGATCAGGTAAGTCGGCCCAATTGGCCGCTGCTGTCACCTAGGCGTTCTACGGGTGCCGCCATGCGTTCAAGCATCGACAGATACAGGTTGGCCATGGGGGTGTCGTTGGCGTACCGGACGTGGCGGCCGGTTCGGAGGGTGCCGCCACCGCGACCGGCGAGGATGACCGGCAGATCGTTGTGGTTGTGGCGATTGCCATCGCTGATCGCCGCGCCATAGACCACCATACAGTGGTCCAGGAGCGAGTCTTCGCCTTCCGGGGTGGTCTTCAGTTTGCCCAGGAAATACGCGAACTGCTCCATGTGAAACCGGTTGATCTTAGCGATTTTCTGCTTCTTTTCCTCGTCGTTGCCGTGGTGGGAAAGGTCGTGATGGCCTTCGCGCACGCCGAGGAACGGGTACGGCCGGTTGCTGCCGTCGTGGGCGAGGATGAACGACGCGACCCGGGTCGAGTCGGTCTGGAACGCCAGCGTGAGCAGGTCGAACATCAACCGCAGGTGTTGCTCGTAGGTGTCGGGGACACCGCTGGGCTTGTCGAAATCGGGCAGTGTGGCCTTGAACTTGCCGGCGTTTTCGATCCGCAACTCGAGCTCGCGCACGGCCGTCAGGTATTCGTCCAGTTTGCGGCGGTCGGTGGCCCCGAGCCGGCCCTGCAGTGCCCGGGTGTCTTCCTGCACGAAGTCCAGAATGCTCCGCTCATGGCGTTCGCGGCGGGCGCGCGCCTCGGCATTTTTGTCGCGGGTACCGCCGGCGAACAGCCGCTCGAACACCATGCGCGGATCCGTCTCCGGCGGCATTGGGGTGGATGGCGTTTTCCAGGAAATGTTGAACGAGTAAGCGCAACTGTACCCGGAGTCGCAGTTGCCAGCGAGCTGGCTGCGGTCGCAACCCAGCTCCAGCGAGGCCAAACGCGTCTGCCTTCCGACCTGCGCCGCCGCGACTTGATCCACCGACACGCCCACGTGGATGTCCGCGCCGTCGGTCTTCTTCGCCTGACAGGCGGTGAGGAACGTGGCCGAGGCGCGCGCGTGATCGCCGGCGCCGTCGCCGTTTGGCCACGCCTTGGCGTGGGCAAGGCCGGAGAGCACGAGCAAATCCTGCCGGTAAGACGCCAGCGGCTCCAAGATGAGCGGCAGCTCGAATTCGGACCCCTCGGCCTGCGGTGTCCAGTTGGCCATGTCCGCGCCGTTCGGGATGTACAGGAAAGCCATGCGCCGGGGCGATTTCACCGCGGTTGCCTCGGACGCGGACGTCGCGGCCCGCGCGACCGGCAGCATCACTTCGAGGGACGGCAAGGCCAGGGCCGTGCCGAGACCGCGCAGGAACGTGCGCCGCGGGATGATCGTTTTTACACTCATGGCTCTTATCGGCTTGATTACCATCCCAAAGTAGCCGCGGAGTCGCGCGGCACAAGGGCCGAGTGCGGCCCGTTCAGTCCGCTCGCGCCACCCTGACGGCGCCAGACGCGGGTGCCTCGCCGCGCCGCAACTGGAACGGCGCACTCTTTACCACGCCCAGCACCAGCGCGCTGAAGCGGTAATCGTGGGTTTTCATGGCCGCCACCACGTCGTCCACGGCACATTGGTCGTAGTATTCCAGACCGCGGCCAAGCGCGTAGGTCAACAGCTTTGAGGCCAGGCAGCGCAGGAAATCCTCGCGCCGGGTGGTCAGCAGAATCCGCTTCAATTCGTCCGGCCCGCGAAAGTCTTCGCCGCTGACCAGTTTGCCCGCCGGATCGATCGGAAACCCGCCGTCCTGCTCGCGCCACGTGCCCACACCGTCGAAGTTCTCGAACCCGAAACCGATCGGGTCCATGAGCGCGTGGCACGAGGCACACAGCGGATCGGCGCGATGCTGCTCCATCCGCTGGCGCAAGCTGCCCGTGAGCTTGGCCTGTTTGGAATCGTCCAGCAGCGGCACGTTCGGCGGGGGCGGGGGCGGCGGCGCGTTGAGCAGGTTTTCCAGCACCCACTTGCCGCGTTTCACCGGCGAGGTCCGCGTCGGATTCGACGTGATGGTGAGGAAGCTCGCTTGCTCGAGCACCCCGCCGCGGTGCGTGCCCTGCAGGCTCACCAGGCGGAACTTGTCACCGTCCACGCCGTTCAGGCCGTAGTGGCGGGCCAGCGGACCGTTCGCGTAGGTCCAGTCAGCATCGATGAACTCCAGCACGCTCCGGTCTTCGCGGAAGATGCGGCCGGCGAACAACTCGACTTCGCGCCGCATCGCCGCGCGCAGGGCGTCGTTGAAATCCGGATAAGTCGCGGCGTCCGGCGCAGCGACATCGAGGTTGCGGAACTGGAGCCACTGCGCGGCGAAGTTGTCCACAAGCGAGCGTGACTTCGGGTCAGCGAGCATCCGGCGCACCTGGGCTTCGAGGTTCGCGCGCAACCGGCCTGCGCTGGCCAGGCGGAACAGTTCCTCGTCCGGCATCGTGCTCCACAGGAAATACGAGAGGCGTGACGCCAGCGCGAACTCGTCGATCGGATGCACCGCGCGCGGGTTGTCCGGGTCGGGTTGGAGTTCGCCGCGAAACAGAAAGTGCGGCGACACCAACACCGCTTCGAGGGCCAATTTCACGCCGGCCTCGAAGCTCTCGCCCTCGGCCTGGCTCTGCTCGAAAAAGCGCAGTAACCGTGACACTTCCTCGGCGCTCAGCGGGCGGCGGTAGGCCCGGCGGGCGAACTCGCCCACAAGCTGCCGCGCGCATGCCAGCCGGTCGGCCGGCGAGGCGGACGCCGGTCGGGCGAAGAAAATGCGGCGATGGCTTTCCGGCAACAACGGTAGGTTGGTCGCGATGGGACCGGCGATCTCCAACGCCAGCAGGTGGAGGTTGCGGTCGCGGTTGGCCGGATTCGGATCGTCCGCGCGGTAGTAGTCGTTCAGAAACGCGACCGCGACGCGTTGTTTGCCGGCGGGAACCGCGAGCCTGAATTCGCACGTTTGCGAAGCCTCCGGTTTGGCCGTGACCTCGAAGACCTTCAATTCCTTGCCGGCCAGGCGGAGCCCCAGCTTCACCGGTTCGGGCCCGGCCTGGTCGCCGCAGGCTTGCGCACGCAGCACGTAATCGCCGGCGGCGAAGTCGTGCTCGACGCCGATCTCGCCTTCGCTGTTCAGGCTCCGGCCGCCCATTTCGTTTGGCGATCCGCCTTGCAAGGCATCGCCGGCGTAGCGCTTGAGCGGAGGCGGGGGCGGCCCGGTGACGATGGCGCGATCCAGAATCTTCTCCGCCGCGGCGAGGTACTTCTCGACCAGCAACGGCGGCAGCGACAACACATCGCCGATGTTGTCGAAGCCGTAGCCGACGTCATCCATCGGGAAGTCGTTGGCGGGCTGAAAATCCACGCCCACCAAATCGCGGATCGTGTTGTTGTACTCGGTGCGATTCAGCCGGCGGAGGGTCACGCGGCCCGGATCGGGGTGCGCGCAGTCCACCGGAAACAACTCGGCCTCGAGCCAGTTCGCGATCAACGCGCGCTCGACAGGGCTGGGTTGCGGCTTGCTGGCCGGCGGCATGAGTCCGCCGCGGACGTTCTTCAACACCTCCGCGAAGGTGTCGCGATCCTGCGCCACGTGGGCGGCGTCCGTGTAAATCCGCAGATCCAGCCCG
>JAKCAB010000693.1 GCA_021839785.1 bacterium
CACACCGCTGGCCGCCTTCCAAACGCTGTTGGGCCTGACGGGAACCAGACCACCGCTGGGCTACCGCAAGTTGATGGCACCGGGGTCAAAGGGATAAGCATTTGGAACGAATTCATCCATGAGCGCAACCGTGCGGCGGTGGCCCGGCCAGCTTGTACCTGAGATGGTTCCGTTGTGGCATCGCACCAACAACGGAGATGATCGGCAGTCCACGCCGCTTTCCCGGTTTTGGGACGGGCGCGTCCCGTTGGCGACTGACCCGGCCGTCAGTTCGGTTCAGGTTCGGCGGTGTTTCGCTTGATTTCCAATAGGTTGCTGTCAGCGCCCGAACTGGCACGCGCGTTGCGAAGACCAAGCGTTGCTGGTGAGCCACCGACGACTATGATCAAGCTGAAAGGCCTCGAAAAATCGTATCGAACCCGCGCCGGCCAGACCTGGGTCTTGCGCCAGATCGACCTCGAAATCCCGGAGGGCGAGTTCCTGACCATCATGGGACCGAGCGGCGCGGGCAAGTCCACGCTGCTGGGCATCCTGGGCTTCTACGATCACACTTGGGAGGGCGAGTACTTCTTCCAGGACGCGGCGGTTCACCGGTTGGCCGTCAAGGAACGCGCCGCGCTGAACAAGCGCCACGTCGGCTTCGTGTTTCAGCAGTTCCACCTGCTGGACGACCTCACGGTGGCCGAAAACCTCGACGTGCCGCTGTCGTACCGCGACATCAAGAAGTCCGAGCGCCAGGCGATCGTGGCCGACACGCTGGACCGGTTTGGCATCGTGGCGAAGAAAGACCTCTTCCCCAGCCAGCTCTCTGGCGGCCAGCAGCAACTGGTGGCGGTGGCGCGGGCGATCATCGCCAAGCCGGCCTTGCTCCTCGCCGACGAACCCACCGGCAACTTGCACACCGATCAAGGCCGCGAAATCATGGACCTGTTTAAGCGGCTCAACCAGGACGGCACGACGATCGTACAGGTGACGCACAACGAGAAGTGGGCGGCCTACGGGAACCGGATCATACGGCTCCGGGACGGGTGGATGGAGAAGTGAGCGGATTGCCGAGTGCCGAGTGCCAATAGCCGATTTGAACGAGCGCCCAGAGCCCATGACAACCACAGAACTCAAAGAACGAACCAAGCGGTTTTCACTCCGAGTGCTTGCCCTTGTTGACGTGTTGGCGAAATCGCGATCGGACAATGCGATTGCCAACCAGCTCGCCCGCAGCGGCACGTCGGTGGGGAGCAACTATTGCGCGGCGTGCCGCGCCCGGTCCCGCGCTGAGTTCATCGCGAAAATGGGAGTGGTGGAAGAAGAGGCGGACGAGAGCGCGTTCTGGCTGGATCTGGTGATCGCTCATGGACTGCTGCCCAACGCGCGAGTTGAGCCTTTGCTCCGGGAATGCCACGAACTCGTGGCCATCATGGCAGCCTCGCGCATTTCGGCCGCCCGCAACGCGCGTCAATCGTCAATCGGCAATCGCCGATCGCCAATTCCATGAGCGACCTCAAACACGCCGTTCGCCAGTTGCTGCGCCAGCCCGGTTTTGCCTTCGCGGCGATCCTGACTCTCGCGCTGGGTCTGGGTGCCAACACAGCGATGTTTAGTTTCGCCGACGGTTTGTTGGTGCACCCGCTCGCGCTGCCCGAACTCAGCCGGCTGGTCACCATCTGGCAGGCGCCGAAGGACCAGCCGCAGGCGCGGGAAGCCGTCTCCGCGGCTGACTACCTGGCTTGGAAAGACGAGTCGCAGTCGTTCGCGTCGCTCACTGCGTTGCAGGGTTGGTCGGCGGATTTGACCGGCGGCGGCAGCCCGGAACGGCTCACGGGCGCCCGCATCAGCGGCGACTTCTTCGACACGCTCGGCATCCGCGCGCTCGCGGGCCGTGTGTTCGGAACCGCAGCGGCCGTGGCCGGCGCCGACGAAGTGGTGGTGCTGAGCGAAGGTTTCTGGCGGCGGCGCTTCGCGGCGGAGCCAACGGTCATCGGCCAGTCGATCCGACTCAACGCGCGCACGTTCACCGTCGTGGGCGTGGTGCCCACGGCGCAAGCCTATCCGGCCGGCACCGACTTCTGGGTTCCGCTGGTGCTGGAACCGGGCGCGCGAAACGATCGCCAGCGGCGCGACCTGGAACTCCTCGGCCGGTTGCGACCCGGGGTCACACTCGCCGCGGCGGAAACGGAGTTGCGAACGCTCGCGTCGCGGCAGGCTGACTTGGAACCACACCAGGCCGTGTCCCGGCACCCCCGGCTGGTCTTATTGCGCGAGCATCTTCTGGCCAACAGCGAGGTGCCGGCCTATCTGCTGATCGTTTTCCTGGCCGCCACGTTTCTGCTGGCGCTGGCTTGCGCGAACGTCGCGAACCTCGAGGTCGCCCAGATGCACGGCCGGCTGCGCGAGTTTGTGATTCGCTCGGCGCTGGGCGGCGGTTTGCGCCGGCTGGTCCGCCAGGTGATGACCGAAAGCCTGCTGCTTTGCGGACTGGGCGGGGCCACTGGTTTGGTGGTGGCGTATTGGACCATCCAACTCATCCGCGCCAGTCTGCCGCCTGATCTGTTGCCCTTCGTGCCGGGCTGGTCGGCGGTGGACTTGAATCTCCGCGCCTTCGCCTTCGCCGCGGGGGCCGCCGGGCTCGCGGGGCTGCTCGCGGGCATTGCCCCCACGCTGATGATTCCGCGCCGCAACCTGGACGCCGTGTTGCGGCAGGGCGCGCGCGGGTCCAGCAGCGGTGGCGGGCAGCGCTTGCGCCAGGCGCTGGCGATCGTGGAACTCGCGCTCGCGCTGGTGCTCATCGTGGCCTGTGGCCTGGTCGTGAAAACCTTCGCCGGCCTGGTGTTCGCCCGGCACGGCTTCGAGTCGGACCACGTCCTGAACCTGCGGGTCAGTCTGCCGGAGTCGCGCTACCCGGAGAATTACCAGGTGACGCAGTTCTTCGACGACGCTTTGCGCGAGCTCGGCAGCCTGCCGGGCGTGGAAGCCGCGTCGCTGACCAGCACCCTGCCGTTTTACAGCCGCGACGAAACCACCTTCGGCCGCACGCCGACCGTAACCGATTCGCGGACCCGGCCGCCCCAGTTCAATTTCCAGGCGGTGGCGCCGGATCATTTCCGCACGTTCCGCATCGGTTTGCTGCGGGGGCGGGCGTTCAGTTCCGCCGACGACGCACAGACCGCGTCCGTGGCCGTAGTGAGCGAGCAAGTGGCTCGGCAGCTCTGGCCGGGAGAGTCGCCGCTGGGACGCGTGTTCTGGCAAAACCCTGGCGCACCTGGTGCTCACGCGTTGACCGTGGTGGGCGTGGTGACGGAAGTCCGCCACGATTGGCGTGGGGACGAACCAGGCACGGTGTACGTGCCGTTTGCGCAGGCGCCGCAACGCACGATGTTCGTTTCGCTTCGCACCGCCGACGATCCGGTCCGCCACGCGGCGGCCGTGCGGTCGCGCGTTCAAGAACTCGACGCTGCCCAGCCGTTACCGCAGCCCAAACCGATGAAGCAGGTCGTGGTCGAGTCCATGGCGGGGTTGTGCATCACCGCCGGCGTGCTCACGTTCATGGGGCTGGTGTCGTTGTTGGTGGCCGCGGCGGGGCTTTACAGCGTGGTCGCCAACTCGGTCAGCCGGCGCACGCGCGAGCTGGGCATCCGCGTGGCGTTGGGCGCGCAGCCGTTGGACTTGTTGCGGCAGGTGCTGGGCGAGGGGCTGCGAATGGCGTTGATCGGCGTCCTGGTCGGTTTGCCCGTGGCCATGGCGGTCAGTGTGCTGTTCCGCCACACGGTGAACGGGATACCCGCCTTGGAGGCCGGCTGGTTTGTCCTGCTCGCGCTGACCCTGCTCGTCGTCACGCTGCTGGCCTGTTACCTGCCCGCGCGGCGCGCCTCCCGGATCGATCCCATGGTGGCGCTGAGGAATGAGTGAATAGTGGTTGGTGGGTAGTGGATAGCCAGCCGTCCGAGATTCGCATGGAAAACGACAACAAAATAAAAAGCTT
>JAKCAB010000535.1 GCA_021839785.1 bacterium
GGCGTTTCCGCGGAAGCCGTGAAGCTTTTCCGCCTCGGTTACGCGCCGGATTTGTGGGACGACACGGTCAACTGGGCGAAGTCCAAAGGCCACGACCTCGCCACGGTCGAGCAGGCCGGCCTGATCATCCGCAAGGAAGGCGAGGGCGGCGCACCCGCGCGGTTCTACGATCGTTTCCGCGGCCGGTTGATGTTCCCGATTTGTGACGAGCAGGGCCGGGTCATCGGCTTCAGCGGGCGCGTCTTGAGCGGCGACGAGAAGACCGCCAAGTACGTCAACTCGCCCGAGACGCCGCTGTTCCACAAAGGCAAGGTCATCTTCGGCCTCGACAAGTCCAAGCGCGCGCTGCTGGACGCCGGGTTTGCCATCGTCTGCGAAGGCCAGCTCGATCTGATCGCGTGTTTCATGGCCGGCGTGCAAAACATCGCGGCGCCGCAAGGCACGGCGTTGACCGGCGATCATTGCCGCATCCTCAAGCGCTACGTGCCGGAGGTGGTGCTGTGCTTCGATTCCGACGCCGCGGGCCAGAACGCCACCACCCGCGCGCTGGACGATTTGCTCGCCTCCGGCCTCGCCATCCGCGTGGCCACCGTGCCGGCGCCGCACGACCCGGACAGCTTCATCAAAGAGCGCGGCGGCGACGCCTTCCGCCAACTGATCGAGCACGCGCCGGGTTTCTTCGATTACTTCCTCGAACGCCTTTGCCGGGTGAATGATGTCCGCTCCGACCGCGGTCGCGCGGCCGTGGTGCGCGGCTTCGGCGAAGCGGTGATGAAGACCGGCGATGCGGTGTTGCTGGACGCCTGCGCGCGCAAGGCCGCCGGTTTGCTCGGCGTGGGCGTGGAAGCGGTCAAGGCCGAGTTCAAGAAGGCGGCGCGCGAAGTCGCTCCCAAACCTGACGCGGAATCAGAACCTCCGCCCGCCGAACCCGTGCCGCCTCCGTCCGCGCAGGAGTTCTGGCTGCTCCGGTTGGTCTTGCAAGACGAGGATTTGGTCGAGTGGGTGATCGGCCACCTTGATTTGGCGTGGGTGGAACACCCATTGGTGCGGCGCGTCCTGGAGCTTCGCTTCGCCGGCTTCCAAAACGACGATTGGGCGGGCGTCGCGGCGATGCTGGGCGAGGTCAACGACGACGCGGTCACCCGCCTGGTGACGGAGGCCGTGTCGGAAGAACCCAAGCTCGAAGAGCGCGTGCGGATCGTGATGGACGCCGTGCGGCGCGTGCGCGACCGGCATTTCGAGCGCGAGCTGGCGGAGCTAACCCGGCGCATTGCCGATCCGGCCACGCCCGCGGCGGACCGCATCGCGGCCATCCAGCGCCAGGTGGAATTGCGCCGGGCCAAAGCTCAGGCGTTGCGACCGCTGGAGCTGCGGCATTGAGCGAGGCCGTGGTCGGCCAAAACAAATCGAGGCGCCCGCGGGTCAGGTGCCTCGTGAATCGAACTGGCGATTGCGCGTCTTAAGACCGCGTACCCCGGCGACGACGCCACAGATGGCTGCCGACCGCCAGCATTGCCAGCACACCGGCGCCCGCCAGCGAGGACGGTTCCGGAATGGCGGAAAACGCCAGGCCGACGATATTTTGGTTATCGATATACGGCCCGACGAGCGTGGGGTTGCCGGTGGCCGTATCGATGGTGTAAAGCGAGAACGTGCCGCTGTCGGCGAGGAACATCTTGTCGTCTTCGGGCCGGGAGGCGATGTCGAACGAGAAGCCCAGCGGGAGGTTCGCGATCAGTGCCCCGTTGCCGGTGGCCGTGTTGATGCTGATAAACTGGTCGGTCGTGTCCGCGATGCCGAACAGGTGCCCGCCCTGATCGAAGGCGAGCGCGAACACGTTGTCGAACCCAATCCGCCCGATGAAGGTCGAGTTACCGGTGGCCGGGTCGATCTGGTAAAGCGCCTCGAACGGCGCGCCGAAGCCGACCGACGTGTTCCCGTACAGGTTGCCGCTGACCGGATCGAAGGCGATCGACACCATGTTGTCTGGGCTGTTGAGCGTGGCGGCCAGATTGGCGGCGCCGGTGACGGGATCGAACGAGTACAGTTCGTTCGAGGCGATCCGCACCCCCCAGAGTCACGGCGAACCGGGCCGGGTGTCGCTGGTGAGATCGCCGATGCCATCCTGGCCGGACGCGCCGATGGAACTGATTGCTCCTGAGGTTTGATCGACCGAATAAAGGTCGGTCGCTGCCGGATATTGGACCCCGTACAGGTTCGAGGCGGAGGCCGAAAGGGTGGCGCCGACCACGACGACACCGAGACCGACGATGTGAACTGCTGGTTTCATGCTGAGCTAGTTTGGTTGTTGGTTGTCTGCCTTCCCCAGACTCATCGCTGAGCCCAGGCTGGTCAGTGATGCTAAGTATAGTAATGTTACTTAGTCATTCCGCAAGGGGTAATTCGCGGCCCAATCCACGCTCTCGAGACTGCGGTTGAGGCTACGACTTTCGCCAGGGTGCGGACGTTCAGCGGGGTAACGGAACTGCGCCGTGCCAGGCCCAAGCGGTTCAGGCACAGTTCGCTGCCGCTGGTTTGAGCCGCCGGAATTTACTCCGGGGTGGGGCGAGGCTCCGGCCGCGTCCTGACGTTCCAGAGAGTTCCGCAGATTTCCGAGGTGGCCGCGGGCACGCTTCCAACGAGGGCGGCTCGCAGTTCGTTGGGTGTGCCGCCGCAGGCAAGGCTCGGCCGGAGCCTCGCCCTACCGGGCATGGCTTCGTTGCCACTGGAAACGGGCAGGCGCGCTCAGGCGACCGGTGCCAGTGGCGGGGTCGGTTTTCGCCCACCCAGGCGCAGGCTCAAGCCGCCCAAAGTGGTGAACACGCCGGCCGCCATGAGCGAGACATCGAGCGGGTGGCTGGCGCGGCGGGAGACCGTGGCAGGTTCGGCCGGCTCCACAATCTCGACCACGGCGGACGACGGGATGCTGGCGTCCACTTGTTCCTGCAAGGTGCGCAGGTACAGCGAGTCGCGGATGCGTTGCTCGTTGTCCAAGTCGCGCTTGGCGGCGTAGAAATCTCGCGTCTTCTTGGCTTCTTCAGCCACCTTCTTCCGACCTTCCTCCACGGCTCGCTGAACTTCGTCGTAGCGCGCCTTTAGGGCGATCACCTGCTTCTCCAAGCCGGTCAACATTCCCTGAAGGCGGAAATGAATCTGGCTTTCGACCTCGTTCTTCAAGGCAGCGGTTCGCTTCACCTCGGGGTACTCATCGGCGTAATCCTGGCGCAGCTTCGCCAATGTCTGGTCCACCGTCGCCAAATCCTTCAACAGCCCTGGCAAAATCTCCTCGCCCGGCACCGCCGTCAGAATGGCCCGCTGCAACGTCTTCTCGTCCAACTTCCGCAGCTCTTCGAGCTTGGTGTTGTAAAGGATGTACTCGGAACGGGTGTAGGTGAGCTGCTGTGCCAGGTTACTCACCATCTCACGCTCCAACGAAGACTGGTAGGTCGGGCTGTCGCTCGCCGACTCCTCGATGCCAAGTTCGGTGCGCAGCTTGTCCACTCTGGCTTGCAGTTCCCGGACCACTTCCGTCCGGTTGGTCAAGTTCTCTTGCAGAACACGAATGCCGTCGTAGGTCCCCTGCAAGCGATCCGTAATGCGCCCTTGCCGGTAGTACTCGGCGAGCGTATTCGCGATTTCAGCCGCATCGGTAGGGTCGCGATCGGAGACGCGGATTTCGATCAGGCTGGTGTTGGGAAGCTGGCGCAAATCAAGGCGCCTGCTTAGCAGTTCCGCCACCTCACCCCAAGCCAACCGGTTGCCGGTCGAATCCAAGCCCCACTTCCTTGTTTGACCTACGCGATTTACCACTGCCCTCAGCAACGGCCAGGACCGCATCCGTTCCAGCTCGGTTGCCAGGTAGAATGGGTAGCGCTGGAAGGCGCCCTGAGCATTGGCAAGGACTTCACCCGGCGACTGCGGTGGCATCACCGACACCTTGGCCGTCGAGGTGAACAGCCGCTCGGAAGTCGCGT
>JAKCAB010000278.1 GCA_021839785.1 bacterium
GAAGACATAGTCGCCGGTGGTCGGCGGGTAGAAGTACCCGACGATCTGGGAGCCGTACTGGTTGTAAACATCGCCCGCGGGTGGCGTGGCGATGTCCCCGGTAGCCCACAACTCGAAGTACGGGACGTATTGAACGATGTCCGGGTTGTCCGGAAACTTGGCATTCCCGGTGAGGTCGGACACCGCGGTGCCGCCACCCGTGTCGAGAAATGCCTTGGCGGTAATGACGCCTTGCGGACTCGCAGGGGCGGCGGCGTGGGTGAGGAGACCTCCCAGCCCGATCGCCAGCAACCCGGGAGCCAGTCTGTTTTTCAATCGGTTGCGCATATGTCTGTTTCAGTTTTTTGGGTTGTCCACGGGCGCGCACGGCGGCGGCTTCGGCGGGGCCGCGAACCGCCGGCACCGGCGTCTGTGGAATTTTTGTTAAAATGTATCAATCACGTTTCTTGACAAGCCAAAAGTGACGGCGGGCATCATTTCAGGGGTGTTCGCCGAATCTGAGCAGGAAACCGAGCCGGGCGGGCCAGGTTTGGGCGCGGACTGTGGAGGTGTGTGCCATCAACCATTCGCCGCCGGATGGTCAAACAAACTCCTGGTGTTCTATATCTTGCCGGCCCAGCCAGAACGGTGTCCGCCAGGTTATCTGGATTTCGCCCACCAGCAGTGCCTCACTTGGTCGTGGCCGCTTTGGAAGGCAAGGGAGACCGGACCGTGTTCACCCGCGATTTCCACGCGATTGGCTGCGTGGCTCGCCGTTTCGCCGCTGGAATGCTGATTGGTCGAGCGGCATTCAGACCTCGGGTTCCCGGCTCTTTTCACCCAGACGCGCCGGATAACTCCGATGTACGCCATGAATGGCTTACGCGAATCGTTGCCAGCCTTGGTCAGGGGGTTTTCGGCGCAAAAATCGGCCTGGGAGAATTCACCACTTTATGCTTGCCAAAGCCGGGCCAATGGGGCTACACACGCCTGATTCACAACATGCTTGCGGTTTGCGTACGTTGTTGCTTTGAGCAAGCCAACGGCCCAGCAGCCGGCGATTGGGCTCGCTGGGGGTTCCCGCAGGGGCGGCACCGTGCGCGGCTGTAAGCCGGACCAACCAAACAACCAAACAGAACTTATGGGCAAAAGACTATTCAGCAGAATTGCCTCGGGCATAGTCGCCGTGGGGGCTGGGGTTCTCGTGGCTCAGGCCGCCGCGCCCGCCAGCCCGCAGGGCGTCATCACCGCCAAGGCGTTCCTCGACATCGGTGGCGGCACCGCGGTGTCCGACCTCACAGGGAATGCCAAGTTTCCGGACAACCCGGACATCGTCCAGTACGTCCCGTACTTCGAGTTGTGGGCTACCGGGGACATCGCCACGCCACCCGCGGGCGATGTTTACAACCAGTACGGCTCCCAGATCGTCGGGTACTTCTACCCGCCGACCACCGGCGACTACGTCTTCTATATTTCCTCGGACGACGGGGGCAACTTGTACCTGAGCACCGACGACACGGCGGCCAATAAGAAGCTCATCGCCCAGGAGGCGGGCTGGAGCGGGGTGCGCAGCTACACGGCCATCGGAGGCGGCAGCACGGTCGAGGCGAAAAACTCCTCGACCTTCACCGGCACGCAATGGCCGACCAAGGATCCGGTGATGGGCGGGGCGAAGATCACGCTTACCAAAGGCAAAGCCTATTACATCGAGGCGCTCGCAAAGGAAGGCGGCGGCGGCGACAATTTGTCCGTCGCGGTCCAAGATCCGGGTGGAACGATCGACCCTTCCATGCCGATCCCGGGCGCCTACCTTTCCTCCATCGACAAGGCGACCGGGCCGCTGACGATCGTGACCCAGCCGGCCAACGTGACGGTGGATGAAGGGCAGCCCGCCACCTTTAGTGTCGTGGCTGATGGCACGCCGCCGTACACGTATCAATGGATGCAGAACGGGGCGGACATCACCGACGCCACGAACAGCACTTATACGCTGGCGCGGGCGTACCGGGCGGACAACGGGGCCAAGTTCAAGGTGGCGGTGACGGGCGCCCAGGGCAGCGCCACCAGCGCCGAGGCCACGTTGACCGTGAACAACGACACCACACCGCCGACCCTCGTTTCCGTGGGCGTCTCGGCCAGCTTTGACAGCGTCACCGTCACGTTCTCCGAACCGCTCGATCCGACGACGGCCGAAACGGTCGGAAATTACCAGATCACGCCGGGCATCACGGTGACGGCGGCCACGCTGCAAGGGGCGGCCGGCACAGCGGGCGACAACGCCGTGATCCTGACCACCAGCAAACAACCGGTGGGCGCCACGCTTACGTTGACGGTCAATAACGTGAAGGACGTGCCCGGCAACACGATTGCGGCGAACAGCACCATCACGTTCAAGACGCCGGTGTTCGCGTCCGGCTGGGCCACCTACCAGCGCTGGGACGGCGACACGACCGACATCAATACCTTTGCGACGGCGATCGCCGACGGTTCGAAAGGGCCGCCGAACGTCAACACGGCGGTGAAACAGTTCGGCGGGCCTTGGGGCGTCGCCGACAATTACAACTCCCGGGTCTTTGGCTGGTTCACGCCGCCCACGACCGGCAATTACGTCTTCTTCGTGTCCTCCGACGACCAGAGCAACTTGTATCTGAGCACCGACGACAATCCGGCGAACAAGAAGCTCATTGCCCAGGAAGGCGGCTGGAGCAACCAGTACCGGTGGCTTAGCCCCGGCAGCGGCGACGCGACCCTCAAACGCTCCGACCAGTGTGCCGTGGGCGAGTGGCCCGGCTGGAATCCGATCCGGCTGACCGCGGGCACAAAATACTACATCGAGATTCTGCAGCACGAAGGCGGCGGCGGCGACGGCTCGGACGCCACTTACATCATGGAGGGCGATGCCGATCCCACCCAGGACGCGGCCGGCATGCACCTGAAGGGGAGTGTTATCGCCACTTATTTGGATCCGAACGGGGCGAATGTCGATATCACGACGCCACCGGCGGACACCACCCAACAGGAACAACGCACCGCGACGTTCACCGTGGTGGCCACCGGCACGTCCGCTTACGGTACGACCGTGACCTATCAGTGGCAGAAGGCTCCGCCCGGCAGCACCACCTTCACGGACATCGCGGGCGCTACGGCGGCTTCCTACACGACGCCGATCCTGACGCTGGCGGATAACGGCACGCAGTACCAGGTGGTTTGCAGCGTGCCCACCTTCTCGAAGGTTAGCGCGGTGGCGAAACTCACCGTCGTGCCTGACACCTTCCCGCCCAATGTGGAGGCCGTGGGCTCGGTGATGAAAGGCACAGCCATCGAGCTGGGCGTGCACTTCGATGAAAACGTCGATGCCACCACGGCCGGCGCGGCCGCGAATTACACGCTGTCCAAGGGCACGGTTACCGGCGTCCGCTATCAGAAATACGCGCACACCGACGGCACGGGCTTCTTCATGCTCGGCACAGCCGGGCCGTTTAACGGCGCCGCGGTGGTGCTCACCACCACCGGCTTGGCCGCCGGCGACAACGTCACGGTCACCGTCAAGAACGTGAAAGACATCAAGGGCAACCAGATGCCGGCCGCGGGGCAGAGCAAGTCGATCTTCGTCACCCAAAAGATGAAGTGGGCCGCCATGGGCGGCGACGACTACCTGCAGGGAGAAACGGGCGGCCAGAACATCACCCCCGACCCAGCCTTGTGGGTGGACGATACGATCGCGTACAGCGAGGCCGACTTCGACCTCATCAGCAGCGGCACTGCCAACTGGAACAACTACGACGAAGCCACGTTCGTGTACGAGGAAGTCACCGGCGACTTCGACAAAGTGGTCCGCGTCGAGTACCACGATCCGACCAGCCAATGGGCTCGGGCGGGTATGTGTGCCACGCCCAACGCTGACGAAGGAGTCACCCGCGCGGATGTCACGGGCGGCGCGATGATGGAGAAGCGCTACATGCTGCGGGCCAACCCGGCCGTG
>JAKCAB010000562.1 GCA_021839785.1 bacterium
AACCCCGGAATGCCCGCCAACTGCTCAAGGCCGCCGGCGCCGCCTTCACCGCCGTGACCCCGACCGACTGCCAGGGGTTCTTTTTACACGCCGGTTACGCTACATGATTGATGGAAATGCTCTAGCCACTCCGAAATGGGGCGCAGTCCGAGCCGATCAGGCTCCCTCTCCAGGCGCAGGTGAACTCTCAACCGCCCCGCGCGACTTAGGCAGAAACCTGGAAATGACCACCACTACCAAGAGCACACCTCCCAGCATGCACACGATGGCGGCGCCAGTCGGCACGTCCGCTTGGTAAGAGCCATACAGGCCCAGCAGGCTCGCCACAATGGCGGTAACCCAACCGATCCCTAATTGCATAGGCAACGACTGGGTGAGGTAATTCGCGCAAACGGCCGGCACGATGAGATAGGAGAAGACCAGCAACACGCCGCCCACCAGCACGAACCGGGTGACGATCAAACCGAACAGCGCGTAAAAGAGGAAATCCCACCATCGGACGCTCAGTCCGGTGGCTGCGGCGCGTTCGTGGTCGAAGGAGAGTTTGATGAATTGACGGCGAAATACGAAGTGAACGACGCCAATCATGAGATAGAGAACTCCGGTCTTCCAGATGTCCACCCAGGTCACCGTCAGCAAGTCGCCGACGAGCGTGTGCTGGAGTTCCTCCTTGCCGTGCGGACTCTTGCTGAGCAGGAGGATACTGGCGGCCGCGGCGACTACATAGACGATGCCGATCAAGGCCTCTTGTGGCACCCGGCCGCCGTGCTTGTGCGGGCGCGTCAATGTAAACACGAGCGCCCCGACTAGCGTGAAGCCGACGGACCAGATCTCGTTTTCCGGGTCCCCCACGTCGTGGCCCAACAGGAGGCACACACAGGTGCCGAGCGTGGCTACCTGCGCCAGCGCCAAGTCCACGAAGATAACTTCGCGCCGCACGATGTGGAGGCCGTAATAGACGAGTATGCCGGGCAGCAACAGACACGCCACCAGCGGACGGAGCATAACTTGGAGCGCTTCGATCATAGGAGGAAGGGTCAAGGTTTCGCCGCGCCGGCGGCCAGCGCCTTGGCCAGCGTGTTGACGAGATGGTCCATCATGGCGATGTAGCCGCCGTCCGTGCCTTTGACGCCGCCGGGGAATTGCGTGAAGTCGAGCACCGTCGCGCCGGTGTCCGCCGCCACCGTTTCCGCGGTCCGCCGGTTCTGGTATGGCTCCACGATGATGGCGCGGATTTTTTGCGCCTTCATCTTGGTGATGACTTCGGCGAGATGCGCCGGTGTCGGCGGAATACCGGGTTTCGGCTCCAGGAAGGTGTCGATCGCCAGGCCAAACCGTCGCGCAAAATAGACCCAGGTGTTGTGATAGGCGACAACGCTGGTGCCTTTGAAAGGCGCGAGTGTCTTCTGCCATTCTGCTAGTTTCGCGCTCACAGTGTCGATGAATGCCTTGGCGTTCGCCTGGTACGTCGCGGCGTCGCGGGCGTCGAGTTTGGAGAACGCGTCGGCGAAATGTCGGGCAATGATGATGGCATTGGCCGGGTCCACCACGAAGTGCGGGTTCCCCGCGGCGTGGATGTCGCCTTTGGAGCGATCGAGCGTGCTGGGCACTTCCAGCATGTCGATGCCTTCGTTCGCGAGGATGCGGCCGGGCGCGCCGGCTTCGATCCTTGAGTTGCGCGCGCCTTCCAGGAGCGGCGGGAGCCAACCGATTTCCAGCAGCGCGCCGCCTTCAATGAGCACGTCCGCGCGATTGAGCTTCACGATGAAGCTGGGCCGGGCATCGACGAAGTGCGGGTCCTCAGTCGGCCGGGCCAGCGTGGTGATGGCCACCGCCTTGCCGCCGACCGCCTGCGCGATCGAGGCCAGGTCGGGCGTGGTGACGACGACGTTGATTTTGGCGTAGGCCGGAATCGTGGCCAGAGCCAGAACGAAGAGGGGGGCGAGTAGTCGTTTCATGAGCATGGGGTGGGTTAGAATTTGTGGGCGGCGTGGGCGCCAATCAGGAATTCGAACTGGAACCAGACCGAGTGGTCTGGGCCGATGTACTTGCGCTCGTCGAAATTGTACTGGAGTCGCAGTTTCGAGAACTCGGTTGGGTACCACGTGAGGTTCGGCGAAATCCGCCACCGCTCCGCGCGCTGCAAGTCGGGGCCGAGGATCGCCTCGTAGGTGGAGTCGCCGCTGGGAGTCACGTAATCGCCGCGCACCGCCGCCACCCAGCCGCGCCGGAAACCGTAGGCGATTTCCGTGTACAGGCCCCAGTCCGTGAGCGTTTCCTGCGGCAACGGCACGCCTGGCAGGCCGGCAGTGTAGGTACCGTCCAGCGTCGCCCCCGCCTCGTAGCGGCGCAGCATGGCTTCCGTCTGCCAGGACACGAACGGAAAACCGGCGTGGGCATTCGCGGGTTTCCACTTCCAGTACAGGTCGGTGCCGTAAATTTGCGTGGTGGTGTCGCTGCCGGAACCGTTCGGGCCGAAGGCCGCCGACACTCCGCCCAGCAACGTCTGCGTGTCGCTCAGGTCGAACGACACCGCGTAGCGCGGGGTGAACATCAAATCGCCTAGCGAGTCCACGTGGCCCTGGGTGACCGGCCGGCCGAAGAGCGGCTCGCCGCCGTTGTCGTTGCGAAAGCTGTACGCGGTTTCGCCCTGGCTGTTTTGCACCGTGAAAAACAACTCCGAGTAAAACGGCGTCGGCGTCAGCCAGGACAGCCGCGCGCCGGGATTGCGCAGGCCGTCGCCGCCGAGAAAACGCCCGTTGACCAGCGAGGTATCGACAAACTCCCAGGCATGGGGGTGCTGGGTGTTCAGGCGGCCGAACTCGGTGAGCATCTGGCCGGCCCGCACCTGGAGGTTCAGCGGCAACGAAATCGTTTCGAGCCAGCCTTCCTCCAACTCCACCGAGGACTCGCCATGCGAGTCGAGCAGGTAAGCGAGGTTCGCGTTGCCGCGAAAATATGGATCCACCGCGCCTTGGAAGTTCGCCTCCACGCCTTGCACCGTGAAGCCGCGCTGGTTCGGGTCGTGCCCGCCCAGTTGCGTGCCTCCCTCGATGTCATCCGCCGTGGAAGAACCGAACACGAAATCGCCGACCAGGCCCACGTCGAGGTAACTCCCACCGCTCTGGAGGCGGATGGGATTGGCGGGATTCCACCCAGCGGTGGTGGTGGTGGTGGTTGGCGCGCTGGCGACCGCCGGCTCCGGGGTCGCTGCCTCCGTCCGGGGAACCGCGGGGGCCTTGGCCGGTGCCGTGGCGGCAGCCGCCGGTGGTGGCGCGGCGGCGGGCGCGTTGGTTTTGAAGGCTTCGAGTTGCTGCTTCAGCGCGTCGATCTGCGCCTGTTGCTCCTGGATGGTTTTTTCGAAGCGCTCCTGCAACTCGCGTTGCTGGCGGTCGAAGTTCTCCTGCCACTGCTTCAATTGCTGACTGACCTGATCCAACTGATTTGTCTCCTGCGCCTGCGTGGCGAACGCACCCAGGCAAAGGGCGGAAGACACGCCCAGAATTCTGACGAGTTTCATTTACGGCATTAGAGATGGCGCGCCCAAGCAGGCGCGCGGGTTCTGGGATTCCTGGAACCGGACTTGAAGCAGTCACCGGCCGAGTTCGCGGGCCGGAATCCTCAACCCGTCTCAGCCAATGACCGTGGAGGAAAGGATGAACCCCGGGGGAGCGCGGCTGTCAGCCAGTCGGCGATCCGGGGCTGGGATCGGCTGCCGCGCCGGCACGGGCTGCGACCCGCACACTTGAAAGACGGGAGCCGGCAGGATGGGAGTGGCCGCCGTTGCCAGGATGTGACTGCCCGTGAACGTGGAGATCACGCACTCGTGGCCGGGCAAGGCCGCATCGCCGTGGAAATACCGATGCAGTACTGGCGCCGCGCTCAAGGCCACCAAGCTCAGCCAGAGCGACAGGAGCGCGCCGGAAATCAGTTTCCGGCGTAGCGAGCATAAGCGCCTG
>JAKCAB010000487.1 GCA_021839785.1 bacterium
CATGTGCCTGTTCTTTGGCGCGAAGGACCCGGCGAACTTTTACTACGTCCACCTCGCCACCGCCGCCGACGAGCACGCCCATAACGTCTTCATTGTGAACGACGAACCGCGGATCAAGATCGCGAAGGAAACGACTGCCGGCGTCAACTGGGGATTGGGCGTCTGGCACAAGGTCCGGCTGGAACGGACGCTGGCCGACGGTGCCATCCGCGTGTTCTTTGACGACCTGGCCAAGCCGATCATGGTCGCCACCGATACGCACTTCGACTACGGCCTGATCGGGTTTGGCTCGTTCGACGATACCGGCAAGGTGACTCACGTTCGCATTTGGGAACCCGGTTTGGCCGCGGAAAGAACCGGTTTCTTCAAATAGGCCGGGCGGGGGCGATGGCGACCGGCGTGAGCCGCGGCGACTTCAGAGCACCAGCAGGTGCCCCGCCGCCTGCGGCGGCTGAATCGACCGGATTACGCGGTTCCGCCTGGCGGAATTTGAAGCCGATGGCGGCGGGGAAAAAACGTGCAAACGAACGCTCTGCCGCTACATTGCGCGTGATGTGGCAGCCTGTGGACACCAGGGATGCCTCCGCCGTTGCCGGCGAGGTTGCGCGGCTCTACCTCGGCATGTATCCGGGCGAGAGCCCGGCGCTGCTGCGCGAAGCCTTCAATTACCTCGCCGGTTGTTTCCGCGGCGACAACCCGAAGTACCAGGCTCTTGACGTCCGTTACCACGACCTCGAACACACGCTCCAAGGCGCGCTGTGCCTCGCCCGACTGCTTCACCATCGCCACCTCGCCGGGGCTGATCCCAGGTTCAGCCGGAACCTGTTCGAACTCGGCATCCTCGCCGTCCTCCTGCACGACACGGGCTATCTGAAGCGGCCCGGCGACAGCGAGGGCACCGGGGCCAAGTACACGGCCGTGCATGTCATCCGCAGCGCCGAGTTCGCCGCCGAATGCCTGGCGAAAAAAGGTTTCTCCGGCCCCGACATCCGGGCAGTGCAAAACATGATCCGTTGCACCGGGATGGGGGTAAACCTCGCGGCGATAGCCTTTCAGACCGACAAGGAACGCTTGGTGGGGTACGCCTTGGGAACCGCGGACCTGCTGGGCCAGATGGCCGCCGACGATTACGTGGACAAGCTGCCGGTCCTTTACGAGGAATTCGCGGAGGCGGCCGCCTATTACCCGAACCGGCACCCGGCAAACACACGGTATCCCAGCGCGGTTGCGTTGATGCGTCACACCCCGGAGTTCTGGCGGGGATATGTCTGGCCGCGGTTGAACCAGGATTTCGGCGGGCTTTATCACTTCCTCGAAGATCCGTATCCGGGCGGCCCGAACCGGTACCTGCAACGCATCGAAAGGAACCTGGCCCGGCTGCGCGAGCAATTGGCCCAGACCGAATCTTCAGCGTAGCGGTGGCGGTTTTAGCCAGGACTTGGGGGGAGAGTCTTGGACCGACCTCACCCCCGAGCACTCAGCCGCCGTGACAGCCCCGCGTGCGCCACCAGCCCGCACCAGTCGCCAGCAACGACATCCCCGAAATCGCCAGCCCAAACCAGAAGGCTCGATCCACGTAACGCAGGATGATCCGGTGCCGGCCAGACGGGACTTCCACGGCTTGAAACGCGTAATTGGCCCGCAGTAACCGGACGCTTTCGCCGTCGAGGGTCGCCTGCCAGGCGGGATGGTAGGTTTGCGCAATCACGGCCAGCGTCGGCTCCACGGAAACCACTTCGAACTCCACCCGCCCGGCTCCAAACCGCCCGTCAGTCACCACGGCCTCGGTCCGTCCGCGCGCGCCGACCGACGCTCGCTCCGTGATCGGCAGAATCACCGTGCGGCGCGGATCGAAGCCGGGCCGCAGCAGCTCGCCCACGCTTTTGGCAGGCTCGACGAATCGAGGTTCCGCACCGGCCGTGACCAGCGGCAACGCTCCCGGCCGGGGCCGCCAGTCGGTCACGTTCGCAGGCGAACTTTGCCGCGTGACGCCGAGGAAATCCAGCAGTGGCAGGTCAGCGGCGTTGGTCGCGGCGTAGAGTGCCGACTCGAGTTCGGCCTGCGCGCGCAGACGCAGCGTGGCGGCACCGTTCACCTTGGCCACGCCCTCGAGGAGGTTGAGGTTGGACCAGAGCGCGAGGCGTTTGCCGAGATAATCCTGGGCGAAATCGGCCACGCGACTGTGGAGCAGGCGCGCCTCGGCTTCCGGGGTGATGAAGACCCGGCCCTGGCCCGGCCGCGGAAGATCGGTCGCCGCGGCCAGGTGCGGTGCCAGCAAGGCGGATGGCAGGGTGGGGGTCAGGTTGGGAAGGTGCGTCCGGTAGTCCAGGACGAGGCAAACCACCACCGCGAGTCCGGCCAGGTTTGCAGCGGTGCCGGTTCTCGCTGCGAACGCCGCGCCGCACGCGATCCAGATGGCGAGCGCAAAGGTCAACCGGATCGCGCCATTGGTCCACAGCCCCGCCCCTGCGGACCCGATGCCTCTGGAAGTTAAGCCCAGCCAAAGCACCACGCCGAGCAGCGGCAGGACATGCCCGAGACACAACCACAGGAACCGCGGTCCGGGTCGCGCTGCCGAGTCCGGTGCTTTCGCCTGCCAGCCGGCCACGGCCAGAGCCGCCAGCAAGGGAACGCAAAACGCGAGGAGCACAACGAACTTCACCGGGTAGCGGACCATTTCCAGCGGCGGGCAAAGCGCCTGCAGGCCGCGGTAAACCGGGCTGGCCTCACCCATCGCCAGCGTCAAGCCGAGCCCCCCCAGACCGGCCAGCAGCCACGGTCGGCTTCCGCGGGCGCAAGTTAAGCCGCAAAGCGCCAGACCGATCGAACCCACACCCAAGTACACCGAACCAAGGAACTCCTGTCCGGGTTGGAACCAGGTGCCCTGCACGGTCTGATCGCACCGGAACAGCGGCACCAGGAAATTCGCCCAACCCCAGCCCGGCAGCGCCCATTTCTCGGGTGCGCCGGCGGCCACGCGTTGCGATTGCGCGAGCAAATCGAAGAAGGGCAGAAGCTGGGCGGCGCACAAGCCGATCGTGAGCATGAGGACAAGCACCAGCCGCCCCAGCCCCTTGCCGGCCGTGGGTTTTTTGAAGGTGAAATGAAGCCCGTCCCGGGTGGTCTCCGTCACCGAATGCGCCGCGCCACGGCCGGGTTGACCCACCCCAAGACTATCACCGAACGCGAGCGCCACGGCCAACAACCAGGTCAGGCCGGCGATTTCGGGTACGCCGGTCAAGAGTTGCAGGGCACCCGCCAACGCCGCCGCCACCACCATTTTGCCGCCGTGGCGCACGGCTTTTCCGGCCAACCAGATCACCCAGGGCATCCAGCCCAGCGCAGCCGTGTAGTTCGGCCAGAGCAGGCACGATTGGGCAACGCCGTTGAACGTGAAGGCCACCGCCGCGACGGCCGCGGCGAGGTCCTGGCCGGTCCAGTCACGGGCCAGGCGGTACATTCCCAAGCCCGCCAGCCAGAGATGTGCGAGACAGAACAAATTGAGCGACCACGGCAACGGCAGCAGCAGGTAAAGCAACGCACCGGGGTAAAGCGCCATCGTCCCCCACTGCGCCAGAAAGGGCACCCCGCAATCGCTGAGTGGATTCCAGAGCGGCAACATCCCGTGCCAGAACGCTTCGCGGGCGAAGACGACCGTCGGATACGCCAGAACGCCAAAGTCGCGATGAAAGAAGGAGCGTCCGCCGAAGATCACCGCCGGATACGCGGCCGCGAGCAGGGCGGCGAGCACCGCGGCAAAGACCCGGCGGTTCAGACCGGCGTCGAGCGCAGGCGATTCGGGCCTTGGCGGAGTCACGAGGTGCGGTTTAGCAACGCCTGGGAACTACCTGGTACGCCGGCCGGGAACCTCTTCGTCGGCTGCTGAACGCGGCACCTAAAGATGGAAGCGCGAGTTGGCAAGTTGCGGGACCATTCAGAGGGGCGATCGGA